>JAFVED010000181.1 GCA_017478125.1 Bacteroidales bacterium
ATGCCACAACTCCCGACGCATCGAGCTGACGAAGAAGAACTCACCGTTAGCATGGACCAGGCCCTTGCCCGCGATATACTTGTAATACTCGTCGGCCTTGCGTAACCCGGGAATATCCTCGGAGTCAACCGTGCCGTCATTCAGCTTGAAAGGAGCGCCCAGAGGCTCGCTCTGGTAGACTGTGAAGCCTTGCTCGACCCGCCTGTCGACAATATACTTGAAATGGGACTCCGCTCCCGTGTTCCCGGCGTGGGGACCTGGAGCGTCAAACTCCTCGGAGTACATGCCCCAATGGGTGTCACCAAGGTAGAAGAAAGGGGTTCCGTCGGCATGGGTCATGTATTTCTTTCCCGGCTCCACCCGGATGAAACCATGCTGATAGACAGAGAGTTCCCCGTCATATTCCACACAGTTCAACTTTCCTTTGAGCCCGTCGAGGGCTGTGTCCTGGGGGCAGCTGCTTGTCCATGTCCATTTCCCCTTCCTGGTCGGGGCGAAACGGACCATGAACACATTGTCCCCGTCCCAGAAAGCGGGACGGACAAGGGTCTGGCCGGTCTTGCGATGGGTGAAGACAACATCCATCAACACCTCATCGGAACCACCTGAGGTATAATCCTTTGAGGACTCGAACCTGAGCTCGGTCATGACCCAGGTCTGAGCATCGATGCGGTCCTGCCTATGGCAGGAGCCGCAACCTGTTAGAAGGAGAAAGAAAAGAGTTCCGACAACACTGAAAATCTTGCGCCTCATCTCGAAGTGTTATCAGAAAGTAGCCTCGGTGGGCTGGACGCCGAAACGGCCGCCTAAAATAAGTTTAGCCTTGAGAGTCACAGTCTTCTCATCCTCCGGGACCTCACCGTCAACCATCCTCTGGAGAAGATTGAATGATTTTTCCGCAATCTCGGCGAGCGGCTGGACTACATGAGGGATGACAGGCTTCTTCAGGTCATAGATGTCACTCTCGTCGAAACAGACGAACGAGAAATCATTGGGTAGATTGAGTCCCAGCACATTGAGAGCGTTGAAACTGTACATCGCCAATTTCTTGGTGGGGAGGATGAATGCCTCGGTCCCTCGTTTTACGGCGTCACGGAAAACCTCTATGACCCCTCTCTTGGCGGCATCGGCATCGTAGTCAATCCTGTGGAGCCTCGTCTCATTCTTGAGACCAGCGTCCTCCATGGCCTTGGTGTACCCGAACTCCCTGTCAGTCAGACTGGTGACACCCAACTTGTAGGACAACATCTCGATCTTCCCGAAACCTTGATGGAAGAGATACTTGGTGGCCATGACTCCGGCGTCCACATTGTCGACCATCACCCTTCCGAAACCGTCACCAGGGACATCCCTGTCGATCAGGACAGTCGGGATGCCGATGCTGGTGGCTCTCTCGAGGGCTTTTTCTCCACCGAGGCAGGGAGCCACGATCAAGCCCTCGACATTGTAACCCATCATAGTCTCGACAAGATGAGCCAGTTTGTCAGGATTCTCCTCGGAGGAAGCGAATATCACCGTGTAGCCGTCCTTGTAAGCGATATTCTCGATATTACGGCAAATCTCGGCGAAGAAAGGGTTGGCGAGATCGGAGACTATCACCGCCACGGAGTGAGACTTGCCGCTCCTCAAGGAAGCGGCGGCGTTGTTACGCCTGTAGCCAAGCCTTTTGGCCACCTCAAGAACCCTGGCCGCGGTATTGGGGTTCACCGGACAGTCCAGACGTCCATCCTTTCCCATCTTGGCGTTCATCACGAACGACACAAGAGTCACTGACACACCCGCTTCACGGGCGACATCCCTGATTGTAACTTTTTTCATCCTTGTTGTCTATTTATCAGTTCGTTTATTCTCAATCTTATCCGTGGATCATCACGATCAGTCCGGCCATCACGATGGACACCATGCTCATCAGTTTGATTAGGATATTGAGTGAAGGTCCTGAGGTGACCTTGAAAGGATCGCCGACAGTGTCTCCCACGACTGTGGCGTGGTGATTGACCGAGTTCTTGCCGCCGAAATGGCCGTCCTCGACATATTTCTTCGCGTTGTCCCAGGCTCCGCCCGAGTTGGCCAGGA
>JAFVED010000182.1 GCA_017478125.1 Bacteroidales bacterium
CCAGGATTCTCGCGTTGACATTCACCAAGAAAGCCGCGTCCGAGATGAAGGAGAGGATAGCGCGGATGGTCGGTGGCCGAAGGGCTTGGTTGCTGCGCATGGGCACCTTCCATTCTGTTTTCATAAGGTTCTTGAGGGAATATGCCGGATCTCTCGGTTATCCGGAGTCTTTCACCATATATGACCAGAGCGACTCGACCAGCGCGGTCAAGTCCTGTATAAAGGAGCTCGGGCTGGATGACAAGGTTTACAAGCCAAGGGACGTGCTGGCCAGGATCTCCTTGGCCAAAAACAATCTTGTGACCGCCGCCGCCTACCGGAACAACCGTCAGGCGGTGGAGAAAGACATGGCTTCCCGCAAGCCGAGGATTTGCGACATATTCTCGCTGTATTCCGAGAAGTGCCGCAGGAGCGGAGTCATGGATTTCGATGACATCCTGCTCAATATGAACATCCTGCTCCGGGACAATCCGGAGGCTTTGGAGTCGATCTCCTCCAGGTTCGACCATATTCTTGTGGACGAGTACCAGGACACGAACTATGCCCAGTATGTGATTCTGAGAAAACTGGGAGAGCGGCACCGCAACATTTGTGTCGTGGGCGATGACTCCCAGTCCATCTACGCGTTCAGGGGGGCGAAGATCGAGAATATCTTGAATTTCAAAAAGGACTATCCGGACTGCGCGGTCTTCCGCCTGGAACGTAATTACAGGTCGACCGCGAGCATTGTTGACGGGGCTAACTCGTTGATATCCAAAAATCAAGGCCGGATCCCCAAGACTTGCGTCTCGGTGGCTGGCGCCGGGGAGAAGATCAGGCTTCTGAAGAGTTTCTCCGAGCAGGAGGAGGCGTTGATGATATGCTCCGAGATCGTCTCGAGGATGAGGACTGATCATGCCAGGTACCAGGATTTCGCCATCCTCTACCGCACGAATTCCCAGTCCAGGGCTCTTGAGGAGGCCCTGAGGAAGAGGAACCTTCCCTATGTGATATATTCCGGTAACTCCTTCTTCGAGCGGGCTGAGGTAAAGGACATGATGGCGTACTTGAAGCTTGTGGTCAACGTCAATGACGACGAGTCGTTCAAGAGGGTGGTGAACATGCCTGCCCGCGGGATCGGGGACACCTCTGTCGGAGCTTTGGCCTCTATGGCGAGCGCGAAGGGAATATCCTTGTTCAAGGCGGCTTATCAGGCAGATTTCGCCGAATATGGCCTGAAGGCCCCCGCGGTCGCGAAGATCCGCTCGTTCTGTGACATGATCAACGGATTCGCCGCCAGGGCCTCCGGGATGAATGCCCACGACCTGGCCAGGGCGCTTTCGGACGCGAGTGGCCTTTATGCCCACTTTAAGTCCGACTCTTCGATTGAGGGGCAGTCCAGGGCCTCCAATGTCGAGGAGCTTGTCAACAGCGCGGCCCAATTCGTGGAGGATCGCCAAAACGAGTATCTCCAGGAGCTTCTCGCCGACAGTGAGTTGGAGGACGAGTCGCAGGTCGAGTATCCTGTCGTCACCCTGGGCGAGTTCCTCGAGAATATATCCCTATTGTCCAATGTTGACATAGGTGAGGACGAGGATTCGATGAACAAGATCGCCCTGATGACCGTCCATTCGGCAAAGGGGCTTGAGTTCCCGTTTGTGTTTGTCACCGGTCTTGAGGAAAACCTGTTCCCCTCCGGTGGAATGTTGGCCTCTCTCGCTGACATCGAGGAGGAGAGGCGGCTCATGTATGTGGCGATGACCAGGGCGAAGAAAGCCCTGTATCTGTCCTTCGCCGGCACCAGGATGAGGAACGGAAAGCATGAGTCCAATTCTCCGAGCCGTTTTGTCAGGGAGATTGATCCCGAGTACATCTCTAATCCATTGATGGAGGAGCCGGGTCCCTTTGAGGATGACGGCGAGGATCCCGGCTTTGGATTCAGGCGTCCTTTCCGCGGTTTTGGCTCCGGCTCCTCCCGCCCCGCGAAGACGAGGTTCGGAATGTCTGACGGTGGTGTCCGGTATATTCCCGGACAACATCAAAAGGTCGTCACTCCCAAGCCTCAGCCGGCACCCGTCAGCTCAATCTCCCGTGAAGCCTTGAGAAACCGGCCTCTTCCTCCGAAAATTCCGGATTCGGAGTTCACGCCGGTTCCCATGACCGATCTGAAGGTGGGACAACGGATCGAGCATAACCGGTTCGGTTTCGGGGAGATAAAGGAAATAACCGGAAATGTGCCTGATCTGAAGGCTAAAATCGTTTTTGACGATTACGGCGAGAAAATATTGCTTCTAAAATATGCGAAAATCCGCTTTTAATGACTATATTGCGGGCGGAATGAACTTATGTGCCTCTAATTTTTACCATCATCACCCGGCTGTATAGTCCTGGTGAGTTTTGGTGTGGCTTAATTTTAAGTGTGACATCGGCTTGCCAGAGACCTGGCAAGCTTTATTTTTATGATCTATGATTAGGTTAGCCATTCAGTCTAAAGGAAGACTTAACGAAGAGAGTCTCAAGCTCTTGAAAGACTCAGGGATCGAGGTGGATGATACCAGGCGGAAGTTTATAGGAAAGGCTTCGGACTTTCCTTTGGAACTCCTCTATCTCAGGGATGATGACATCCCGGGCGTCGTGGCGGACGGATCGGCTGATCTGGGTGTGGTCGGCTTGAATGAGGTCGCTGAGTCCGGTGCGGATGTCAAGGTGATCCGCAAACTCGGGTTCGGGCGCTGCCGCATCTCGCTGGCTGTTCCGAAAGAAGTGGACTATCCTGGATTGTCTTGGTTTCAAGGACGTTCCATCGCCACATCATATCCTTCCATCCTCAGCCGCTTCCTTTCAGAAAAGGGAATTTCGGCCGAGATCCGCGAGATAAAGGGTTCGGTCGAGATCGCTCCGGCCGCCGGGATCGCAGATGCCATTTTTGACATCGTCTCCTCTGGTGGCACTCTGGTCTCCAATGGCCTGAGGGAAGTTGAGCCTGTGATGGAGAGCGAGGCGGTTCTTGTTGGTGGAAATGACATCCCGGCGGACAAGCGGGAGGTCCTCGACTCTGTATTATTCCGTTTCGACTCCGTCCGGGAGAGCCGCGGCAAGAAGTATATCCTGATGAATATCCCTACCGGAAAAGTAGGGGAGGCAATGAGCCTGCTGCCGTCGATGAGGAGCCCTACTGTCATGCCTCTCGCTCTTGAGGGCTGGAGCTCAATCCATTCTGTCGTGGATGACTCCAGGCTGTGGCGGACGGTGGAAAGCCTCAAAAGAATAGGGGCGGAGGGGATATTGATTCTTAATGTAGATAAAGTAATAGATTGAGCCATGAGAAAGTATGTTGAGCCGGACAGACAACAGTGGGACTCTCTCACACGGAGAGTCGGAAGAGACGATGCTATGCTGGAATGGCGTGTCGCCGGGATCCTGGAGCAAATCCAGCGGGGCGGAGACGTGGCGTTGAGGCAGGTGTCCGAAGCTATTGAGGGCTTTGCCACGGATGTCGTCAAAGTGTCCGGGGATGAGATCGGGGAGGCCTGTGAACTGGTTCCGGAAGATCTGAAGGCCGCGATCACGGAAGCCGCCGCGAGGATAAGGGCGTTCCATGAGTTGGAGGTGCCGAGAGATTTGGAATGGAATGACGGCGCTGGGACAATCTGCCGTCGTCGTTATGTCCCCATAAGGAGGGTCGGTTTTTATATTCCTGGTGGCACGGCTCCCCTGTTCTCCACTGTGCTTATGCTGGGGGTGCCTTCCTCGATAGCGGGTTGCCGCGAGAGAGTCATGTTCACTCCGCCCTCCAGGGACGGGCGTGTCGCTCCGGCCATCCTGTTCGCCGCCTCGTTGTGCGGCATAGTCGATATATATAAGATAGGTGGTGCGCAGGCGGTCGCGGCCATGGCTTACGGGACGGAGTCTATCGCCAAAGTGGACAAGATATTCGGCCCCGGCAACCGTTATGTCATGAAGGCTAAGGAGTTGGTCGGAAAGGAAGGGATCGCTACCGATATGCCGGCCGGGCCTTCTGAAGTGCTGGTCATAGCGGACGAGAGCGCAGATGTCTCCTTTGTGGCCGCCGATCTCCTGTCGCAGGCTGAGCATGGCCCTGACAGTCAAGTGGTTCTTCTCAGTGACAACGTGACAACCGCGAGGAGCGTCCTGCGAGAGATTGACCGGCAGAAGGAGTTCTTGTCAAGAAGCAAGATAGTGGACGCGGCCTTGGCGGAAAGCAGGGTCATAGTCATGAGGGACATTGACGAGTGTGTGGATTTCGCCAATCTGTATGCTCCCGAGCATCTGATTCTGGCCGTAAAAGATCCTGAGGCCGTGGCCTCGAGAGTAGAGTCCGCGGGAAGTGTTTTCCTCGGCAATTACTCTCCTGAGAGCGCCGGAGACTACACCAGCGGCACGAATCATATTCTTCCTACCGGGGGGACTGCTGTGGCTTGGAGCGGTCTGGGGGTGGAGAGTTTCATGCATGCCGTGACTTTCCAGTCGTTGAGCCGTGATGGGCTTGCCTCGCTTGGAGGGAATATTGTCACGATGGCCGAGGCGGAAATGCTTGAGGCTCACGCCAACGCTGTCAGAGTGAGGTTAGGTGGTGGAAACGATACCCTGTAGAAGATGAGAAGGGAAGATCTGGCGGGTCTGATGCGCGGGAACATCAGTAATCTTGTCCCTTACTCCACGGCGAGGGATGAGTATCAGGGTGATCTGGGGATATTTCTCGACGCCAATGAGAGCCCTTATGGGCGCGATGGGCTCAACCGCTATCCCTCCAGGAACATCAGGGAGACTTTGCTCGGCCGTATGGCCCTATTCAGGGGAGTGCCGAGGGAAATGATGTTTCTCGGGAATGGGAGTGATGAGTCTATTGACTTGTGTTTCAGGGTGTTCTGTGAGCCGGGCGTCAATAATGCCGTCATGATCGCCCCGAGCTACGGGATGTATTCCGTGTGCGCGGACATCAATGGTGTCCAGCGGCGGCAGGTTCAGTTGGGAGATGGTTTCTCTTTGCCGGTCGAGGCTTTGCTGGGCGCGTGCGATGATGACACGCGGCTCATGTTCATTTGTTCTCCTAATAACCCGACCGGAAACGCCTTCCCGGAAAAAGACATACGGAGGGTTCTTGACGCTTTCCCCGGGATAGTCGTACTCGATGAGGCGTATGTGGATTTCTCGGAGGCGGGCTCAATGAAAAAGCTGTTGGGCGAGTATCCCAATCTGATCATCCTGCAGACCCTGTCCAAAGCGTGCGGCCTGGCCGGGCTGAGAATCGGGATGACCATTGCCCAGCGGGAAGTCATCTCGGTTTTTGACAGGGTCCGTTATCCCTATAATATCGGCACGGACACCCTGAGGCTGGCTCTGGACAGGTTTGACCCGGAGCGTGTCATCGCTCAGGCCAGTGAGATTGTCGGCCAGCGTTCCGTCCTGGCTTCCAGTCTGGAGTCATTCGGTTTTGTTGAGAAGGTGTTTCCGAGCGACTCTAATTTTCTCTTGACGAGGGTGACGGATCCTGACGGTTTGTATGATCATCTGATCAAAGACGGAATAATAGTGAGGAACCGCTCGACCGTCCCGGGATGTGAGGGCACCCTCCGTCTCACTGTCGGGACACCGCTGGAGAATGAGCGGCTGTTGAGATCTCTGGAGGAATACGGGCATCCGGGGATGTCTGCTGTCCTGACGGGGACTCCTGGCCGCAGGGCCGTCAGGGAGCGTGTCACAAGGGAGACCAGGATACTCGTGGAGGTCGATCTGGACGGAGCGGGTGAGTCGGAGATAGGCACCGGGCTACGCTTCTTCGACCACATGCTCGAACAGATTCCTCACCATAGTGGAATATCATTGAGAGTCAAGGCTGAAGGGGACCTGGATGTGGATGAGCATCACACCATGGAGGATGTGGCTATAACCCTTGGGGAGGCGCTTCTTGAGGCTTTGGGCGACAGGAAAGGTATAGAAAGGTATGGTTTCGCACTTCCGATGGATGAGTCTGAGGCTGTCGTGATGATGGATCTGGGAGGCCGGGTTGACTTCAAGTGGGACGTGGTTTTCTCAAGGGAATATGTCGGAGACACCCCTACAGAGATGTTCAAGCACTTCTTCCAGTCCCTCTCCACCGCGTTGAGGTGCAATCTTCATATCTCCGCGTCCGGCGAGAACAACCATCATGTCGCCGAGGCTGTTTTCAAAGCTTTCGCGAGGGCTTTGAAGGCCGCTGTGCGTAAGGATCTTTTCAGTTATTCGGTTCCAAGCAGCAAGGGGGTCCTATGATAGCGATAGTCAGATACGACGCCGGTAATGTCCTGTCGGTGATAAACGCGCTCCGTCGCCTCGGAGTGACTGAGTGGGACTTGACTTCCGATCCCTCAAGGCTTATGGAGGCGGACAAAGTGTTGCTTCCCGGGGTCGGCGACGCTTCTGTGGCGTTGCGCAGCCTCCGCTCTCTTGGTCTCGACTCGGTGATCCTGTCCCTTCAAAGACCTGTTCTTGGAATATGTGTCGGGATGCAGATCCTCTGCCGGCACACCGAGGAAGGCGACGTCGGTTGCCTGGGTGTTTTCGATACAGATGTACGGCGTTTCGTCCCGGGGGATCAGGGGCTGAAGGTGCCTCACATGGGTTGGAATCAGGTTGAGGGTCTGAGCTCTGCGCTGTTCGATGACACCAACGAGGGAACCTATATGTATTATGTCCACTCCTATTACGCCGGAATCTGTTCTGACACAATCGCTTCCACAGTCCATGGCGTGAGGTTCAGCGCGGCTCTCCATCGCGGTAACTTTTTCGGGACCCAGTTTCATCCGGAGAAAAGCGGCTCCAGTGGCGCTCGGGTATTAAAGAATTTCCTTGGGCTATGATAAGGATTGTTCCAGCCATAGACATTATCGGCGGGCGCTGTGTACGCCTTTCGCAAGGGGACTACGGCAGATCCACTTCCTACGCGGCGACACCGTCGGAAATGGCCCGCCGTTTCCTTGGAGCCGGTCATTGCCGTATTCACGCGGTTGACGTTGATGGGGCCTAAGCCGGTCGTCCAGTCAACCTGGACTCATTGAGGGAAATAGCCTCAGTCAGAGGAGCGGAGATTGAGTGGGGAGGGGGTATCAAAACCAGTCAGGATGTCGACGCTGCCTTCGAGGCAGGCGCATCGAGAGTGGTTATGGGAACAACCGCTGTCAAAGATCCGGAATTGTTCAGCTCTCTCTTGGCTGAATACGGTTCCGGGAGGATCGTGCTCGGTGCCGACGCGCGAGGATCAAAAGTGGCGGTCAGAGGCTGGACTGAGACTTCCGCCATTGATATCTCCACATTGCTGGGCTCTTTCCTCCCAGCCCTTTCGGAAGTCATTGTGACAGACATTTCCAAGGACGGGATGTTGTCAGGACCCGATCCTGGGTTCTACAAATCATTGATGACGGCCTTCCCGTCTTTGACTATCACGGCGAGCGGCGGGGTCGGGAGTATTCAGGACATAAACGCCCTCGATCTGGCAGGGGTGCCGGCGGTAATTGTGGGAAAGGCTTTGTATGAGGGAAGAATAAGACTGGAGGATCTGGCTTATGGTGGCTAAAAGGATAATACCGTGCCTCGACGTCAAGGATGGCAAGACAGTCAAAGGCGTCAATTTCCAGAACCTGAGGGAAGTTGGTGACGCTGTGGAGCTCGGCGCTTTCTATGCCTCCGAGGGAGCTGACGAGTTGGTTTATCTCGACATCTCCGCCACCCTTGAAGGCCGGAAGACTTTCACTGGACTTGTACGGTCTATAGCGGAGAGGATTGATATTCCTTTTACCGTAGGAGGGGGAATATCCTCGCTCAGAGACGCCGCGAAGCTGCTTGAGGCGGGAGCGGACAAGGTGACTGTCAACAGCGCCGCTGTCCGGAATCCGGGGCTTATAGGCGAGATAGCCGACCACTTCGGCAGCCAGTTTGTCGTTGTCGCCATAGACGCCAAATTTGTCGGGGGGGATTGGACGGTTTTCACTTCCGGGGGGTCGGTGCCTTCAGAAAAGAAGCTCTATTCTTGGGCTTTGGAGGCGATGGACCGGGGAGCCGGTGAGATACTCTTCACCTCAATGGACCACGATGGCACTAAGAGCGGATATCCGTGCGATGTGTTCTCCCGCCTGTGCGGGAGCCTGTCCATTCCAGTCATCGCTTCCGGAGGCGCTGGAAGCATGGCGGACATCGCGGAGGTACTTTTGGAGGGGCGGGCGGATGCCGCTCTCGCCGCCAGCTTGTTCCACTACGGGGAATTGTCGATAAGAGACTTGAAGGAATATCTCAGGGGGAAGGGAGTACCCGTGAGGTTATGATTTCGCGCGATAATAGATAGGATATATGGAAAAAATGAGATTGGATTTCAGCAAGAATCCTGACGGGCTGGTGCCCGCCATCATCCAGGACGCGTCTTCTAAGAAGGTGCTTATGCTTGGATACATGAATGAGGAAGCGTATGACAAGACACTCCAAAGTGGTCTGGCCACTTTTTGGAGCCGTTCGAGAAAACAACTGTGGACAAAGGGAGAGACCAGCGGGAACTACTTGCATGTCAAGGATATACTTGTTGATTGCGATGCGGACACTCTCCTTGTCTATGTCGATCCTGACGGTCCGGCCTGCCATCGGGGAACTGTCTCGTGTTTCGATATTCCTGCTGAGCAAGGGTTTCTCGGCGAGCTGGAGAAAGTCGTGAGGAATCGTCACGATGAGATGCCGGAGGGACATTATACGACGAGGCTGTTCACGGAAGGGGTCGCCAAGATCTCACAGAAAGTCGGTGAGGAGGCTGTGGAGACAATATTGGAAGCCGTGAAGGGGGATGTGGGAAGATATGTTTACGAGGCTTCCGACCTCCTCTATCATCTTCTTGTCCTTAATGAGCAGATGGGAGTTGGGCTGGTAGATCTTGAGAAAGAGCTTTTTTCGAGGCACAAGTGATAATTATTTTTATCCAAATGCGAAAAAATAGATCAAATAATTGTTTATACAAAAAGAATTCGTATATTTGACGTGAAGTTTTTCATAGTTTAAGTTTAGGTTAAGTAGCGGAGCGATCGCAGTGACTGCGATTGCTCCGTGTTTTATGCCTGTGCCTACCGTCAAAAACGGAAATTAATCTTTTTTATCCCTCGTTTTTCCGTTTTTTTCTTTTTTTCCGTTTAGGCTCCATAGTTTCGCGTCAGGTTCGCCGGGCGGCGGCCTGATAATGATTAAAACATATTTGACTATGAAGACTTTGACTCATCTGATCACGCGTTTGATCTCAGCGACGCTCCTGACGCTCGGAGCGCTCGCGTCATCCTGTAACAAGTTGCCTTCCGGGAATGGAGGCCAGGGATCCCTGGTTTGGAGTTTTTCTCCGGAAGTCGTCACCAGAGCCTCGGATATCCCGGACACTGATGCCTTCCGGCTGAGGGTCGTCAATTCAGCCGGCGAGGTTCTCTATGATGGCGCTTATGGGAACTCTCCTGAAGCGATGCTTGTCAATCCCGGCTCATATACGATAACAGCGGTGTCAAGAGACTTCCGGAAGCCTGAGTTTGACGCTCCGCAATTCGGTGACGAGCAGGTGGTTGTCGTGAAATCCGGAGCCGTGACCAGGGTACTGCTGGATTGTTCACAACTTAATTGCGGTCTGCGGCTGAGGATAGAGCCGGATTTCGCTGAGACTTATCCGGGCGGCAGTCTGGAGGTGACTTCTGGAGGAGAGAGTCTCATATACGGGCCGTCAGAAACCAGGACAGGGTTTTTCAAGCCAGGGACGCTGTCAGTGGCGCTGAGGGAGAAGAATAAATTCACTCCGCTGATCACAAGGAGGTTGGAGGCGCGAGAGATTCTCACAATCGGCATTTCTTGTCCCTCCGGATCCGGTCAGACATCTGTCAATGGAGGCGAGTTGTCGATCAAAATTGACACGCTCAGGATAAGGCAGGAGGAAGATTATGTCATCGGGGACGACGATACGGCCGGAGCCGGCACTGAAAAGTCCAAGGCTTACGGGGTCTCCCAGGTCAAAGATCACGCCGGAGAGAAAGGGGTGTGGGTTTGCGGATATATAGTGGGGGGCGACCTTTCCTCAGGCAAGAACGGGATCAAGTTCGAGGCCCCTTTCGATTCCTACACCAACATAGCCATCGCTCCCCGCTCATCCGTCTCTGAAAAGGCGTCGTGCGTGTCCGTCCAGCTTACTAAAGGCGCCATCCGTGATGCCCTCAATCTCGTGGATAATCCGTCCTCTCTCGGCAAGAAAGTCTATTTGCGCGGAGACATCGAGGCGGCTTATTACGGGATACCGGGAATCAAGAACCTTACGGAATACTCTTTTGATTGACAATCATTATAAAAAACAAACTGAATGATGAAAAACAATCTGATTCCGATGGCATTGGCCATCATCCTGCTATGCCCGGCCAGGGCTTATTCCCAGAACAAATCCCACGCTGTCGAGGTCGGGATCGGCGGATCCGCGATCAATCATACACGGACGATGGTGACGGATTTCCACCAGACACCTGGAGGAGATTATGTGTTTGACCTTGAGGAAAAACAGCTTTATGGTGGCGCGAGCTTGTACGCGGCGTACGAGATCAGGGAATGGCTTTACGCCGATCTGCAGGGAACCATTGGGCTCGCGAGATATTATGAGTCAAAGACTTTGAGGAGCGGGCTTTCCATGCTTGCCGGCCCAGGTATCCAGTTCCGTCCTTTTGTCAGGAGTGAGTGGGTTCAACCTTATTTGCATTTCGGGGTGAGTTATTACAGGAAAAATTTCCCGGCTTTCTATTTTGGCCGCTTTGAGGGCGATGTCACAAACGAGGCGGTCTGGAAAGCCGAGGACACCTGGAACAAAGGGATGACCTTCGACACCAAGTCATTCTTACCTGTTACTGCCGGAGCCGGTCTGGTGGGATGGCTTGGGGATAAGGTCGGAGTCAGGGTCGGGGGAGACTACATGCGCTCGCTTGGCTCCAAGGGCGCCAATTTCGCCATGGGCACCGCCGGTCTCGTGTTCCGGCTGGGAGGTAAGGGCAAGAAGCCTCACGATGTCGCTCCGGTGGAGAGAATTGTCGAGAAGGTTGTGGAGAAAGAGATCGTGAAAGAAGTCCCTGTCGAGACCGTCAGGGAGGTCTATAAAGAGGTCCCGTTTGAGAAGACTCTCGCCGAGCTGATGGATAATGTGACATTCGATTTTGATAAGGCTGACATCACAAAGGAGAGCGAGGCTGTCCTCGATGAGGTGGCGGAAGTTCTCAAGAAATTCACTGACAGGCGGTTCATGATCTGCGGCTATACTGACGCCAAGGGAAGCGAGTCTTACAATGAGCGCTTGTCGGAGGCCAGGGCTAAGGCCGTTTTCGAGGCTCTGGTCATGAGGGAAGTGCCAGCTTCGATGCTATGTCACAAAGGCTTTGGCAAGAGAATGGCCCTGGTTCCCGCCGGAGCTGATGACAATATCCGTCGCGGTGACCGGAAGGTGGTCATTGAGCAGGTTACGTGGGAGCCTCTTTGGAATTACTTGAAACACAACAATTAAAATAAACAAAAACTAATGAGAAACTTTATCACTTTTTTTGGTGCCGCTCTTATTGGAGCCGCCGCGCTTTTGTCCTGCACACGACTCGAGGTGACATTGCCTAAGGGACCTCAAGGTGAGCAGGGAATCCAGGGTATAGCCGGGCTGGACGGTCTTTCTTCTTATGAGGTCTGGGTCAAGGCGGTCGCTGACGGTACGATTCCCGGATGGGATAAGACCAAGACAGGGATCTTCGATTATCTTATCTACATAAAAGGAGAGAAGGGAGATCGAGGGGAGAAAGGAGAGTCGGCGTATGAGATCTGGAAAGAATATGTCGCCACTGGAGAAGTGGACGACCCTCGGGGAGGTGGCAAGTGGGATCCCGGAGACGACTCTGAGAAAGACTTCTTCAAGTTCCTGACCGGCCCTAAAGGAGATGACGGCCTCATACCATACATTGGCGACAACGGGAACTGGTTCATCGGGGACGTGGATTCCGGCGTTCCGGCCACGGGCCCTTCAGGCGCAAGTGGAGCCGACGGATTGTCCGCTTACAAGGTGTGGGTTGATTATATCAGGGACGGAGGCGATCCGGGGTGGTCTTCCTCAGACACGACCATGTGTTTCTTTTTCATGTATCTTAAAGGAGAAAAAGGAGATAAGGGCGATAAGGGCGACAGCGGAGAGAACGGGTCGACCCCATTTGTGGGCGATGATGGCAATTGGCATGTCGGAGACACGGACACGGGTGTACCGGCTACCGGACCTTCCGGAGAGGATGGGCTGTCGGCTTATGAGCTATGGAAAGGAGAGGTGCTCTCGGCGGAAGGTCTTGTGAATCCCGGAAATGGTGTGTATGATGCCAGGGAGTATCCCGTTTGGCCAAAAGACGCTGTCTCTATCGGGGATTTCTTCCTGTATCTCGGGGGAGAGGACGGAGCGGACGGCTTGTCAGCCTATGAGCTTTGGAAAGAATACATTTCGGGAGGGAATGTGGATGATCCCAAGAACCCCGGCAAGAAATGGGACAAGCGGAAGAACTCCGAGGCTGATTTCTATTATTATCTGACAGGGGCTGACGGGGCTGATGGCCTGTCCGCCTACGAGCTTTGGAAGCGGGATGTCGTGTCAGACTCCGGGCTCGCCAATCCTGGCAATGGGGTCTTCGATGTGGAGGAATATCCTTTATGGCCTGATACCGCGGTGGGGCTCAATGACTTCTGGAGATACCTCAAAGGCAGGGACGGGATTGATGGGCAGAGTTCGGGAAACGGCTTGAGCCTGGCAGACACCGCTTATCTGGAAAGGGTAGACTCCAAGATGTACAATGTAGCGTCCGTGATAGCCCTGGGCAAGACTTCCGGCGGAAAGACGGAGTACGAGTATGTCAACCCGATTTCCGGAGGAGCCGCTTTCATCGTGACTGGCCCCGGCCCAGTGATTATCCCTGATTGTGAGGTGACTTTCACTGATTTGTCAGGGACGAGGACCTACACCAAGACCTCCAATTCGCAGGGCTATGTTTACCTTACCCGTGATGAGCTTCCTGAGTGGGCGGACGGGCTTCCGAGCGCCAAAGACGATCCCGACAACATACACTCCGGGGTGAGGCCGTTGTCGTTCAGCTACGGCTCTGTCAAGGTTACGGACAAGTCCAAGATCGCCGCTACTTGCAAGGTGCCTTACCGGGTCGGTCTCAGTATCGTCTCAAATTCCGCCAGTCTGCGATATTACGCGACTCACGCCGATTACTCGGTGTACAGGATTGTCGAGGGTGAGACGGAGAGCGAGCGGTTCATAACAGCGTTGGGCCGCACATCCTCGCCGGTGAACAAATCATACACCCAGGATGTGCTGGGATATTGGCCGCGGGTTAACAGCTCCGTGTTCACATATTACCGCAATAAGGGGGTGGATATCCTCTTTTCCAGGGTGAAATCAGGCAGTGCCGTCGGAGGTGACCTTTCATCTCTTGAGGAAGATGACTTGGGGGATTGGTTCTCTGACCTCAATCACCTGTGCGGCGAGAGATCCTATGAGTACACCCTCCATAGGGCCAAAGTCTCCCGCGGTCGTGAGCTGAATGGATCGGAGAGCTGGTTCAATGTGAGTTACGGCGATGGCGCTTCTCCTTCTGTCGTGGGAGTATACGACCTGATGCTCAAGCCCGCCGGCGGCGCCATGTTTTCAGGAGCCGGTTCAGTGATGCCCGATTATGGGTTGGAGATCACGGACACGGTCAGAGAAATCATGAACCCGCCGTATTTCTCCATGCCGCGGGATGTGACTGGATCTTTTGTGTGGGACTCCGGTCACACGACTTTGGAATTGTCATTCTCAGAAGAGGCGCTTAGCGCCCTTAAGACGACAACCGTATATGAGCCGGGCGGGAATTGGAGCCGGGACGGGAAGCGGTTCTCGTTCAGTACCACCAAGTTCGGGACCAGGTTCAAGGGACCTTCCTCTTCTTTTTCCGTGAGCGGGAAGTACAATGGGACGAATGTCAACAGCTCGGTCTCGTTCAATCTTTTCGGCTCATTGAAACTCACGGATGTGTATGATGGCTTCAAAATGTCGGTCGCGGACTTTGTCGACGGGGCGATAATGGTCGGCGGATTCTCCGGGACTTTCAGTTACAACCGAGGTGATGAGAACGCGTACGCTTTCGGTAGCGCCATAGAGGCGACGGAGAGAAATGTCACCGACGGTGCGGGGGAGGGAGCTGAGTGACATATTTCACGGAAAATGTTTATATTGGCGCCATGAAACGGACGGTAGCTCTTTTCATGGCGCTTTTCGCCATTCTTTCGCCGCGGACACCCGCGTCTGCCCAGGATTATGTCACCACGGCCAGGGACAAGGCCTTGGCGGAGAGATTGCTCATTGACCTTCACGGGAAATACAGGGCAGGGGATCCGTCCGGGAATCCTTTGGGGGTTCCTGACCTGATGGTATTGGCCGCCAAGGAACTGATTGGCACGCCATACGTGGCCGGGACACTTGACGAGGATCCTGCTGCTGAGAAGCTGAGGATTTATCTCACCAAGACGGACTGCATTATTTTCGTGGAGACTTGTCTCAATCTGGCCAGGACTGTTGTCGGAGCTGGTGACGATCCTCCTTCTTTCCGTGAGTTCGCTTCGAATATGGCGCGGACGCGTTATCGGAAAGATCCGCCGTATTCATATTCTGACCGGGTGCATTACACTACCGAATGGATCAGGAGGCAGGACGGGTGGCTGAAGGATTTGACAGAAGAGTTGGGAGGAGAAGTGTATGACCATCCTATCTCCTTTATGTCCAGGCATCCTGAAAGCTATCGGCAGCTTGAGGACGCGCGGGATATTCCCCGGGCGGCGTTGGATCTGATGGCGATCGGGGAGACGGAGAGGGAACTGAACAAGACACCGATGACCCGGATCCCGAAATCCAAGTTATCCTCCGCGGTAAAGGGTATCAAGTCCGGGGATATTATTTGCCTTGTCTCAACGGTCGAGGGTTTGGATGTGGCGCACGTGGTCATCGCTTATGTCGAGGACGGGCGTGCCGGATTCATCCACGCGTCCCAAAAAGACGGAAAGGTCGAAGTCGACCCGTTGACTATTGAAGAATACGTCACACGGCGCTCCAACCTTTCCGGCATAAAGGTCATAAGACCTTTGTAGGCGATTATCTCCTGCCGAATAGTCCTCCGAGAAGACTCCCGAACAGTCCACCTCCTCCGATCTTGCCGCCGAGGGCGATGATCACGTCATTGATGTCGACCTTGCCATCGCCATTCTGATCCTTGAACAGCTTGGTGACTCCACCGAGCACGGTGGGAATCAATCCTGTCAGCGCGCTGTTGGTGGCGGATCCGAGGTTGAGGTTCTTGAGGATGTTCTTGGTGAACAGGGAACCGGCCAGGGATGTGACAGGGCTCTTCGCGGCCGATGTCTTGCCCGTTAGAAGGTCGGTGATGACGTTTATTCCACCTTTGCTGGTGGCTGTCTGTGTGAGGCTGCCCAAGATCGAGTCGGAAAGACCTCCGAGAACCTGGTTCTGCACATTGGCGGGAATCTGGATGCCGCCGGCAGCGGAGCTGACCTGCTGCTTGATGATGTCTGCGATTGAGAATGCCATTCTGTTAGGTTTTAATTGTTAAAAATGTATTGGTTGATAGTGTGTTATAAAAACATGTCGAAGTAATCGGTGACTTTGTCCATGAGATGTATCCTCCACCGGCCGAAGACGTTGTGTTCGGAACGGGGATAAGGGAAGTAGTCGAGCTGTGTACCGTTCTCGACGCATTTCTGGACAAAACTCAGGCTGTGCTCCCAGACAACCGTGTTGTCGATGGCACCCTGGCAGATGAGGAGTTTCCCTTTCAGGTTAGCGGCGTTCTCGATGAGGCTTGTCTCCTTGAATCCTTCAGGATTGGTCTCCTCGGTATCCATATAGCTCTCGCCGTACATGATCTCATACCATTTCCAATCGATGACTGGCCCCCCGGCCACTCCAACCTTGAATGTCTCGGGGTAGTGGGTCATCAGCGAGATGGTCATGAATCCTCCGTAACTCCATCCGTGGACTCCGATCCTGTCCGCGTCCACGAAGGGGAGGGATTTGAGCATGTCGATTCCTGCCATCTGGTCGGCCATCTCGTTCTGCCCGCATCGGCGGTGTATGGATTTCTCGAACTCGGCGCCTCTGTTCGAAGTCCCGCGGGTGTCCTGGACATACACCACGTAGCCTTTCTGAGCCATAAGCGTCTCCCACATCCTGACCCCGCCAAGCCAGCTGTCATTGACCATCTGGGAATGGGGGCCTCCATAAACATAGAGTACCACCGGATACTTTTTGGAAGGGTCGAAGTCCGCCGGCAGGTCGAGCCTGTACCAGTTGTCGAACTTCCCGTCCGCGCTCTTCACGGTACCGAGCATAATGTCGCCTGTCTTGAAGGCTTTCAACGGATCCTCGGCCCGGCCCAACTCTCTTACCAGCTTCCCTTCCGTGGTCCTTATCTGTGTCACGGAAGGAACATTGAAGCTGCTGAACATGTCTATGAACATCTTCCGGTCTCCGCTCAAGGTGATGTTGTGCCAGCCTTCCTCAGGAGTCAGCCTTGCCGGTTTGCTGAACTTCGCCTTCACTACGGACTCGGCTCCTTTGCGGGATTTCAGCCCGGAGACCTGTATCTTGAACAAGTGCCTCTCCACAGGGGAGACCTCCGCTGAAGTGTAGAAAACATTGGTGCCGTCATTGTCCACATATTCGACATCGGCGTCAACAGAGGTCAGGCGCCTGACTGTACCGAGGGTGTCGCAGAGGTACAGATTGCGGTACCCGTCCCTCAGGTCGGTCCTGTATAGGAACGCGTAGGTGCCCTTGACGAAATAAAGCGGGTCGGAAGGCTCGGCGAACCGCGGGTCATCATCCGTGAGGACGGTCTTGACAAAAGAGCCGTCAGAAGACCGGTACATATTGAGCCTTACGTGTTTCTGAGCCCTGTCCAAAACCTGGATGAACACATTCCTGGAATCAGGACCCCAACTTATGTTCGTGAGGTAGCGGTCATATCCGAAGTCGGTGACATCGCACCATACAGTCTCCTTGGTGGCCAGGTCGTATATGCCTAAAGACACCTCCTCGCTCTCCATCCCGTTCATCGGGTACTTGATGCTCATGAGGGTTCCTGTCCTGGTGCTGATGTCCAGGAGGGGGAAATCAGTGACACGGCTCTCGTCTTTCCGGTAGAACGCCAGCTTTGAGCCGTCAGGAGACCAGAAGATGCCTCCATTAATCCCGAACTCGTTGCGGCTGACGCTCTGGCCATAGGTGATCTGGTCATTCTCACTCTCCGCCACGCATATCTCGGCTCCGTCGTTTATGTACAGGCTCTTGCCTTTTGTGTAGGCGGCAATCCCCGAAGGGCTTATGACAGATCCTCTGGGTCCCCTCCCGGGACGGGCTCCGGGTTTATCCTGACCGAGGTCGACGGACTCTCCGGTACGGACGTCAAATGCCGAGACCTTCCCATCCTTCATGCAGGCGTAGGTGTTTTCATCCACCCAGGACGCCCAGGTGGACGCGACCCTTGTCCCGGTGCCCATGACGGCCTCCTCCATGGTCATCATCCTGCCTTCAGGATTCGCCGGATGGACAGCCACGACCCCTTGTTGCCCCCATGCCGCCACCGGCAGCACAGCGGCCAAAACCACAATGAACCGCTTCATCACTCCTCAGGTGTTGTGACAGAGATGATCTTGTCTACCACATGCTTCTGCATCCCTCTCCACGGCAGGGCTCCAAGATACTCTTTGTAATGGACCTCGACCACTTTGCCGCTGCACCTCATCAGCTCGTTGGCGATCTCCTCGTCGGCGACAGAGAAATCGAAAATGTAAGACTGGATCGTGGCCGCGCCGCCCGTCTTGGGTACGCTGCCCTTGAATCCGGCCTGGATCAGCCTTCCCTCATAGGTTTTCCAGACGTAGCCTTTGTAGGTGAACTGGTTGAGTTCCCCGGCTTTGACTCCGTCCCCGAATACAAAATAAAACCTGAAATACACGAAAACCGCGGCGGCCAGAATCAGGCCCGCGACGACCCAAGTCAGAACTTTTTTCACTGTGCTCATATAGTCTTTGTTTTTATCTGATCTTTCCTGAAGTCATCTCCCATCCTGTTATGGTGGAGATATAAGGGATGACTGAATGCGCTATCTTCAAGTGGCCGCTATAATTGGGGTGCCCGTCCGCTCCCATGTCTGTGACCTCGTTGTGGACGGATGGGCCGAGAGCCATGACATGTACCGCGTGGAACCCGCTTGATACGGCCGCGTCCCTGATGTATTCCTCCATCAGCGGATCGTGCTTGGGGGCCACGCACAGGACAGGGTGGCCCTCTCCGTAGAACTCCTTTATTTCCTTCAGGAGAGTAATGTAGGCGTTGGTGAATACACGCTTGGAGGGCTGCGTCCTTGTGGAGAAGTCGTTTGTCCCCAGATAGATGACTGTGACGGCGGGTCTCACGGGACATTCTCCGGGAGCCCATTTAGGCGCTTCCTGGCTGTCGAACACATTCTGGTAGCGCTCCGGCATGTTACTCTCGCCGATCTTGCCGTTGTAGTTCCTGACAACACCGATTCCGGAGTGGGCGACAACGAAATGCTCGGCACCGAAATACCTTGCCGCGGCGCAGGCGTAGGTCAGGTTCTGGTTCTCTGTCTCGGGGGAGAAGTGGTCTGTGTTAGTGGCCTCGGTTCCATAGCCGCATGTGTAGGAATCCCCGACAAACTCGATCACTCTTTCCGCGGGCTTGTCCGCCTGGAGGAATATCCCGTCGGTAGAGAGACTTTTGATGGTTGTCCTCCCTTGGGAACCCTCGGTGCGCTTCTGGAGTATGACCTGATGGGGGGCTCTCAAGGCTTTCTTGTCCCTGCCGAACCGGGCCTGTAGATCGGAGGAACTGAATATCGTGACAGTCGTGTCGGACCCGCATACCTTGACGACCTTGTCCGGAACGGAGTCCATGGAGCCGTCCAGCCAGACGTTGTAGTAATTCTTCCCGGTGTCGGAGACCTTGAACTCCAGCGAGTTCCCTTGGAACCTGACTTTCACGTAGACCCCGGTCCAGTCGAAGGAGACCTCTCCGTCCTTGGCCAGGGTCCTTCCGATGTATGTGATCCGGGCGTCATCACCTCTGATTGTCTCGCCAAAGAGGGAATCCGGGAGCGCCAGGAGGATGGTAAGAAGGATGGGAATATATCTTTTCATAAGAGGCTTTTTTCCAAAAACATATAAAGTTAAACAAGTTTTTCATTAATTCAAAACCATCTTCTTATGACCTTTTGGAATGAGTGGCGGAGCCGGATGAGGTTGATCCCCGACCTCGCCGGGGAATAAAGCCCCAGGTAATCCTTGTTGAGAAGAAGGAGGTCGGACCGGAACATTTCCCGCCGGATGCGGATCGCCCTGGAGAAACGTCCTTCCGTCCATTTGTCAAGTACGTCAAGCATCTGTATCATTACCAGCCTGTTCTTAATCCTGGCTTTCCTGTCGTGGCGTTTGGTCCAAGACCCCTCCGTTCCGACACGGTAGGCCGACATGGGATCCTTCAGGTACACCATCCCTCCCCTGACGGAGCACTGGATGGCCAGCGTGTAATCTATGACGATTACCTCCCTGACAGGGGTCCATTCCAGATAGGCTTCCCTCCTGCACAGGAAAGAGGAAGTGGCGCAGAACCAGCCACCTCCACCAAGTATGACTTTATCCGCCGGGACGATCCCGGTTCCGAGTCTCGGGGCGATCCATCCGTCGAATCTGCCGTTCTTGAGCCGGAGTGTCTTGTGGGTACATAGATCAGCTTCCGGATGAGCCTCAAGGGCCTCGACCTGTTTCTGGAGTTTCTTGTGGTCGGTCCAGTAGTCGTCACCCTCGCATAGCGCCACGAACCTGCCCCTTATGAGAGGAAAGATGAAAGCCGGGGTGATGCTGATCCCTCTGGAGTACTGGTTCACTTTCTGGAACACCGGCCTGATAATGTCCGGATACCTGGCCTGGTATTCCCTGATTATCCCGTCCGTGCCGTCGGTTGAGGCGTCATCGTGGACAATGACCTCGAAGGGGAAGCCGGTCTTCTGGGAGACGAAGCCCTCCAGAGCATCCCTGATGTACTTGGCGTGATTGTATGCCAGGCAAATGACGCTGACCTTTATCTCATCCATCGCCGCCGTCTATAAGTGTATAATCATCAAGCATTTCCTGAAGATTTTCGGGAGAGGTGAACATTATGGTGTCCAAGATGGACAATCTTTCCGCGAAGGGTTTCTTGAACTGGGGATATTCCGGGAGTCCGGATTTGAGGAATCTCAGGGTGATGCCCTGGCGCGCGAAATCATCCCGGTGGTACAGGGAAGTTCCCCCGATGGAATTGACATAAGTGTCCGCCCCGAGCCTGTGGCAAGCGTCGTAGACGCGTTCCTCTCTCTTGAACATGGAGTTCCCGGTCAGTTCGGAGGATCTTTTGAGAGGCGTGGTGATATTCAGGAAAGAACAGACTTCCCTAATGGAATTCTCAAGGAAATCGGCCAGGTTTGTTTCCGGACATCGCAAAATACGGTCCGCCAGGGCGAACCCGTTATCGAAATATGGAGCTTTCCGGTAAGCGTATTCCAGGGTCTTCAGTTTCTTCCCGGCATTGAATGGGACCAGCTCCATGTCTTTGATGAGCCTGTAACTGCTTCTCTTCTTGACCTCTATCCTGAAGAAAAGAGGCCTCCCATCCACGAGGATCCGGTTCCGGCATATCCATCCGTGTCTTATGAAATTGTAGTCATCGCTGATCAGGAACAGGTCCGACACCTTGATCAGCTGCCACCACGCGAGGTAAGGCAAGAAATAAGGTTGGTTGCCGGCGAGGATCATAGCACGTCGCAATATTCGAGGATTTCCAGGTCATCCGTAAGAAGGGGACAGGCCTTGCGGTCGTCTCCCACATTCGTGACAGGCAGGCTCGAGGCCCTGAACATCCCGGAGCCGAAATACCTGTCATTGACGCACAGCATCATCCCGCAGAGATAGTCCTCGTAGGTGTTGCCTTCCCACTCGGTCCTGTATGTCCTCTGTCTGATGAATGGCTGGATCACCATCCCCTCAGGCCGGACGCTTCTCCACTCCTCCTCGCTCGACAGCGGCCCGACTTTGATTCCCTCGCTCTTCCCAAGCCTGTATGGTTTAAGGATATAAGAGTCTTTGCGCGAGCGCGCGTCTTCCAGTATGGCGGCAGCTTGAGGATCTTCGCAGTCCCAGGTGGGAATGGCGTGGGAGCGCAGGAAAGCGGTCTCTTCGGTGGTGAGGCAGTTGTCCGTGAAGCTGTCTTCAAACCATAGCCTCATGAAGCGTTTGTCGTGGAGGAGGAATATGTTCCTGAAGTCACTATACATCCCCTTGTCGGCCATAGCCCGGATCGTGTCCATGCCGAAAGAGAGGATGTCTCTTTGGTTCAACGCGCTGATGAGGAAAGTCCCTTCGGCCGCCCAATCCCTCCGGCGGTCCTCAACCTCATCGGCCTCGAGGATTGTCATCCTGTGCCCGAGATTCTCGTAGAACTCCTTGTAGAGGCGTATCTCGTTTGTCTTGTCGGAACTTTTAAAGACGAAGATGTCCTTCCTGCCTTCCGCTATCGAGGCCATGTATTCCATCAAGGCTGGATAGCGGGACTCCCTCCGGATCCCGGGGAACCGGGCCATGAAGCGGTCCGCGGCCTCCTCGGCGAACCTGGACATGAAGATCCCGTGGGCGAAAAACCGCGAGGTTATCTCGCATATTCTCAAAGATCCCTCCTCCCCGATTATGTAGTCCGGTCTCCAGGTGCCGGCCATGAAAGGGAACTGGTCTTGATAATCAAGTATTTCCAGCTCTTTCTCTCCGAGGGGTATCCATTTTCCCGTGTATTCCCCGTGGTTCAGGGCCAAATGCTCGGAACATTTGTACAAAACCTTGTGCAGCCGCTCAAGCTCCTCCCTTCGGGAAGATGTTATGGCGACCGGTCTCTGATGGTACCAGCGTAGATAGTATTCTGAAAGGTCCCGGATCATCCTCCGAACAATCTTGTCTGGTAGCCAAGGCACTGGAAACCGTTCCGGTTTGTCATGGGGATCATATCCTCGCCGATCCCGAGCTGCCTGCGTACCCAATAGCAGATGGACACGCTCATCCCGATAGAGTCGGTGTATTCCATCATCCTGCGGATATTCCCTATGCTGGCCTTCCTGTCCGGAGCTGTCCTTCCTCTCTGTTTGCGGTGATCCGAGTTGGATGGCATGATGTAGGCCTCGTACAGCTGACGCTCCATCTCTTTGTCAAAAGCTCCGAGATATGGCCCCAGAATGGCGAGGTTCTCCATGCAGACAGTGAGGAACTCGGGCTTGTAGTTGACTATGCCCTCGGAGCGGAGAGTGTCGAAAAAGCTTTTGATTCCCTCATCCGTAAGGCAGGGAATGAAAATGGGTTGCACCAGGGCGGAGTTGGATGGGATTCCGCGCTCCTGGCACAGTCTCACGGCTCTCATTCTCTCACTGAGGGGAGCCGCGTATGGCTCGATGACATCCCGGAGAGGGGAGGGCATGATCGAGACACTTGTGTTGAATTGCATCCGGTCTTTCAGGCGGCTGAACAGGTCCAGGACGCTTTCTCCATCGTGCCGGATGAGAAGATGCTCGGCCCCGGCCTTGGAGGCGATGAACAGCCTCGCCTTGGACTCGGGACATCTCTGATAGTGCCCGATGAATTCACGCAGGATCATGTGTGCCACGCCTGTGTTCAAGGAGGCTTCCTGGAAGGCTTCCGTTTTTGGGGAGAAGTAATAGTAGTGATTCTTGTTTTCAGAACCAGGGCCGTTTTTCTCCTCAAGTAACCTCCTGACATACAGATGATAACCCAGATCCACGGCGAGCTCCCGCTCGTGGGCCCCGTCGGTCACCAGGCAGTATTGGCAACCGACTCCGCATCCTTTTACCGGATTGATCTCGTAGGTGAGGGTGGGGCAGCGGCCTGTGTAATTGTGGATCTCGGTCCGTACAGCCTCCGGATCTCCCTCAAAGGTCTCGAATCTGGTCCGCGGGATCAATTTCCGGCTGTCAAACCGGTCCTTGAATATACGGCTTCCCCGCTCGAGGCCGGCCAAGGTCTCCGGATCGGGTTCCACACGCACACCGATGCTCTTGAGATAAGCTTTATCCACAACCGGAGGGGTGAACCCCTCCAGATTGTAGACATTGGTGTTGTGAGAATATACAGGAGTATAGCTTCCCATAGGCTATACGCCGGTTAGTTCGCCATGAGTTGCGGCAGGAAGGTGCTGAACACCAGCACCAGCAGACCAACGACAAGAACGGCGACAGTCTTCTTGGATACACCCTTCCATTCCTTGAGGATAATTCCCCAGACATTGGAGAAAGTGACGTTGAGGGCCATGAGGATGCACCAGCTGAAGGTGATGAGTACGGGATAGTCCGTGAGGAAGCCCTTTCCGAGGCTCAGCCCGAAGAACTGGCTGTACCAGAGCAGGCCGGCAAGGCAGCAGAACACCAGGTTGTTGACCCAGAGTTTGCCCTTGCGGTAGTCTCCCCAGGTCTTGTTCTTGCTGTTCTGGAAGAGGCAGTAAGCCGCGTTGGTCAGGAATCCGCCGAAAGTCACGAGCATTGTGGCAGGCAGGGTCTGGAATATAGGCTTTGTGCCTTCCAGGTAAAGTCCCTCTCCAAAACTCAGCCCGATGTTGAAGCAGGCGCTCATGAAACCGGCCAGCAGGGCCACGGCTATTCCTTTTCCGAAATTGAAGTCCTTGACAGCCTTTTTCTTCTCCTCCTCGGGGAGCGCCGCGGACTTCATCGCTCCGGCGACTCCTATGATGGCGATACCGATCAGTGTTACCACCACCCCTACAATCACGGCGGTGGTGAGGTCACTGGCGTGACCGGTGAACACGGGGCCGAGGATCGCTCCGAGTCCCGAGCAGGTCCCCAGCGCTATCGACTGCCCGAGAGCGACACCCAGGTAGCGCATGGAAAGACCGAAAGTCAGGCCTCCGACACCCCATAGCACTCCGAAGAGGATTGTCAGCCACGCGTCCTTGGGATGGGAGTTGATGAGCGTGAGCAGGTCGCCGAAGGAACCCCCTGTCCCCGAGACTGAAAGCAGGGAGCCGACAAGAGGGAACAGAAGCCATGCGAAAACCCCTTGGATGATCCAGTAACTCTCCCAGCTCCAGTCCTTTATCTTGTTGATCGGGACGTAACTGGATGACTGGCAGAAAGCGCCGATGGCGATGATTAGCAAACCGATGATAAGAGCCATTTTTTTTCTGAGTGATTATACTGAATCTCAAAAATAGCTTTTTTTATCAAAAAGACCAATACCCAGAGGAGATGACCATAAAGAAAAAACCGGCTGCCACTTGGCATCCGGCCTTTTGTCATTGGCGCCTTTCGGCACCTTCAGTACTGGGTAGGAGAATCGAACTCCTATTGCAAGATTGAGAATCTTGAGTACTAACCGTTATACGAACCCAGCGTTGTTTTGGGATTGCAAAGATAGGCAAAATTCTTAATGTTCCAAAAAAAAGTCGCGCATTGGCGCGACTTTTTTGTACCGTCCCGTCAAGACTATTTCTTGCGGTCCTTGTATCTCTGGTAGAATTTGTCGACGCGACCGGCGGTGTCAACGAGCTTGACCTTGCCAGTGTAGAAGGGATGAGAGGTGTTGGAGATCTCAACCTTCACGACCGGGTACTCGACGCCGTCCACCATCAGAGTCTCTTTGGTCTCTGCGCAGGAACGGGTGATGAACACGGTTTCGTTTGACATATCCTTGAAAGCTACAAGGCGGTAGGTTTCGGGATGAAGTCCTTTTTTCATTGCTTTACGATTTAATTGTACAATCTTTCGCTGTAAAAAGCCTGCAAAGATAACCTTTTTCCTTCAAAAGACAAGCACATCGGCAAAAAAACTTACTTGATCCTGTACGGCTGGTCGTCGTACAGGGTGTACCGTTTGGCCTTGCGTATCCACTTCTGTTCCTCGACCTTGACATGCTCCCTGGCCTCCTGGAAGGAGGTCTCTCCGCGGAGGTAGCTCATTATTCCTTGGTCGGAGAGCTTCTCGGCAAAGCCTGCCGCCAGTTCGAACTGGGAATATCTTTCCAGGAAGTAACGCATGAGCTGGACCGTGTGGAGCAGCGAATGGTACTCCGCTCCGGGCTGGAGCATGATCTGGAAGCCCTGGCAGCGCTGGCCCTCGTAGCGGCCGGCGGAAGGGGTGAATGAGCAGGGACGCATAAGCACTCCGCTCGGCGCCGGGATCACTTCCAGGGGGTTGTGACGGATGAACGGCGCTCCGAAATATTCATAAGGCCTTGCCGTTCCGATGGCGGGGGTGATGGTGGTGTTGTTCCAAAGTCCGCCCCCCGAATACATCTGGCAGGTGAACATCCCAGGGATGTCTGAGGCCGGGGCTATCGTCCATGGAAGCAGCTGGCGGGTCGAGTCGTTTGCAAGCGCGGAAACCACGTGGAGGGGGAAGCTTGCTCCAATCTCAGTGTAGTACAGCGTGCAGAGCTCACCGAGGGTCAGTCCGTGCCTGTGGGCGACTTTGGGCGTGTGCGGCTCGACAGGGCCTGAAGGCATGGATCCTTCCACAATCCTTCCTGCGGGGTTGATGTGATCGACGATGTAGAGTGCCGGCGGGTTCTCCATAGTTACAAGGACCTCCATCAGCTGGAAGACATCCTTGCTGTAGTTGAAGTACCTGGCTCCTGCATCCTGAACCTCTACCACGACAGCATCAAGTTCCGTCAGGGCTTCTCTTTCAAAGGATATGTGGTTGGTTCCAGGTGTGAGTTCGGCTCCCTTGGGATTGAAGACCGTCTTCAGGTTCCCACGTTCACGGAACAGGTCGTACATGTAACGGCCGCGGGCGGTGTCCCAGCAGTTCTGGGTGCAGAAACAGCCGACCCTGCCGCTCAGCAGAGCCTTGTCAAGCTGGTCCTCCAGCGCAGTCGTCCTGAATGAAAACATCTTATCCTTTGATTATCTTGTTTGCAAGGGCGATCACTTCTCCGGCCAGGGCCTCGGCCTCTCCCATCGTCGGGGCTTCGGAATAGATCCTGATGATAGGCTCCGTGTTGGACCTGCGGAGGTGAACCCACTTCCTTTCGGATTCGAAGCTGATCTTGACTCCGTCGATGCAGTTGACTTCTTCCGAAGCATAGGCCTTCTTCATCGCTTCGAGGATCCTGTCAATCAGCCCCTTGTCCGAGAGTTCTATCTTGTTCTTTGCAATGTGGTACTCGGGATAGGTCTTCTTCAGTTCGCTGACCTTCATTCTCTTATGGGCCAGGTTCGAGAGGAAGAGGGCGACTCCGACCATCGCATCACGTCCGCTGTGGAGGGCGGGGTAGATGACTCCACCGTTGCCTTCACCGCCGATCAAGGCGTTCATTTCGTGCATCTTGGTGGTGACGTTGACTTCACCGACTGCGGCAGCGAAATAGGTTCCGCCGAATTTCTCGGTTTCGTCCCTGAGGGCTCGGCTGCTGGAAAGGTTCGAGCAGGAGACCGGCATGAAGGGATAGGTGACCTTCTCAAGCGGAAGACCCTGTGCCTTGGCGATATCGGCAGCTCTCTCAAAGAGATAGGAAGCTACGCTCACAAGGGTATATTCCTCGACAAAGGGTTCTCCATCCTCGCAGATGAAGGCGAGGCGGTCCACATCCGGGTCGACTGATATTCCCAGGTCAGCATGCTCCTCGACCACTGCTGTGCAGAGATCCTTCAGGTTGGCCGGAAGCGGCTCAGGATTGTGTGCAAAGTCGCCAGTCGGTTCGCAGTTGAGCTTGACGCATTCCACGCCCAGCCTTTCCAGAAGGCGCGGCATGATGATTCCGCCGACCGAGTTGATGGCATCCAGAACGACCTTGAATCCGGCGCTCCTGATGGCTTCAGTGTCGACTGCCCTCAGGGTTAGGATTGCATCCAGGTGCTCGTCGGTGTAGTCGTGCTCCGAAACCTTCCCAAGGGAGTCCACTTCCGCGAAATCGAAGTCTTCGGTCTCGGCCAGCTCCAGGATGGCCTGACCCTGTTCGGCCGTCAGGAATTCTCCACGGTCGTTCAGGAGCTTGAGGGCGTTCCATTGACGGGGATTGTGGGACGCCGTGAGGATGATTCCTCCGTCGGCTCCGGCAAAGGTAACGGCCATCTCAGTCGTGGGCGTCGATGCGAAACCTATCTTCACGACATCCACTCCGCAGGCCATCAGAGTTCCTACGACCAGGTTTTCTACCATCTCGCCTGAGAGCCGGGCATCCTTGCCGACCACTATCTTGTACTTCCTTCCTTGAGGCTTCGCTTTGCGGGAGGGGAGGGTTGCGCAGTAGGCGTAGGTGAACTTGACGATATCAACTGGAGAAAGCCCGTCTCCGGGCTTTCCTCCTATGGTACCGCGTATTCCGGAAATAGATTTTATCAGGCTCATTTTCCAGTTTTAGACAGCAAGTGTGAGCATAAGCGCGCCGACCAGGCCGAGGATCGCGTAGAACTCGGGAAGAGCGGCGTAGATGAGGGTGTTGGTCTGGACATCGTGACCCTGTGAGATACCTACGATACCGTTGGCACAGACCTGACCCTGACGGATTGCAGAGATCATGCAGACGATGCCGACTCCGATGCCGACTCCGAAGAGCAGGGGACCGTTGGCCGCAAAGTCGAACTTGTAGACGAGCAGCCACATGAAGAAGGCCACGAAGCCATAGATACCCTGCGTGGCCGGGAGGGCCGAGAGGATCATGTAGCTGCTGGACTTCTCAGGTGCATTCTTGAGGGCACCTTCAGCGGCATTTCCTGCGATCGTAGTTCCGATGGCGCTTCCGACACCGGCCAGACTGAGCATGAGCCCAAGCCCGAGATAACCGAGAATTTCGTTCATAATGATTATTGATTTTGTTTGTTTGTTATTGGCCTGTAAATCCTGCCCTTGCCATCGTAGCCGCTGTTCTTGAAGAACTCCAGGAAGTTGAGTCTGAGCGGGTGGACGAAGGCACCGAGGCAGCACATCGCAAGGTTGAGGGCGTGTCCGATCAGGAAGATGAGGGCGAATGCCAGCCAGCCCACGCCGAAGCTTCCGTCTCCCACGGTCATTGCAGCGATGTCGTTGAAAGCCTTCCCCAGCATGCCGCCGGCGAGGCCGAGGGCATAGAGGCGAAGGTAGCTGAGTACGTCACCGAGCAGGCCGGTGGCGGTGTTGTAGGTCTCCCAGAGTCCGGGAGCTATGTTCTTGAGAGGATTGCGATGGATGTCGCTGAGGAGGAATATTCCAATGGCGGACAGGACACCGATGGCAATTATGATCCACTTGGTCACGGTGGAACTGAGGACTCCGGTCAGCGAGATGCCGCCGACTATCACTCCGCCCACTATCAGGAGGGTCCAGCCCCAGGTCCCGAGCGAATTCATGAATCCGTTTTTCTTGGTCGCATAGACTGCCTTCAGGATGAATGCGAGGGACAGGTGGACGATACCTATGAGTACCGAAATCACCATGTTCGCATCGAATCCGGCGATGTTGCCGGTGACCATGCATTTCTTCAGCCAGGCGGGCACCCAGGCGGCCTGGGAGATGTCGTAGCCGAAGAAGGTGTGCATCACGATGCCAATCACGAAGGTCCCGGCTCCGAGGGTGGAGACCAGTGGAGCGATGTCCTTCATGCCTTCAGACTTCCTCAGAAGCAGACCGATGACGATCAGCGCCAGTCCGTACCCTGCGTCTCCCATGCACATTGCGAAGAAGAGCAGGAAGAAGACAGACAGGTAAGGAGTGGGATCGAACTCATCGTAGTCCGGGCGTCCGTACATGTCTGTCAGGACGGTGAACATCCTGGTGAAGCGGTTGCCCTTCAACTTGATGGGAGGATTGTCCTCCTTCACTGCATCATCCTTGAGGTAGAGTACGCCGTCCATCGAATCGAAGGCCTTGCAGAGCCTCTCTTCATCCTTTGAAGGAGCGAATCCTTCGAAGGTGGTTATGAGGTTCTCGGCGGCTTTGCCTGAACCTACGTCTGCCAGATAGCGCTGGAGTGATGCCTCAGCCCTGCCCTGCCTTTTCTTGAGGACAGGAATATAATCTTTCAGGGTGTAGAGAAGACCCTTGCATGCTATGTGCTCTCCTTCCTTGTCTGAGAGAAGTGCCTCCGCTTCCTTGAAGTCGTTTTCAGGGGCAGGCAGTTCTTCGACGGGGAATGAATAGTCGGGGTCGTCGGAAACGGTGACGAACCAGACGTGCCGCCCGTCATCGAAGATCTCCTCAAGGGCATATTCAGAGGCCCAGGAAGGATCGTAGGTTTTCTTGGGAACTTTGTAGAAACGTATCTTGAGCCCCTTACTGCGGAGGTCCTCGAGCTTCTCAGGATCGAAGTTGCCCCAGATGCGGAGTTCCTGGACTTCTTTCCAGTCAGCGTCGATTTCTTCAACCAGCTGCTTTTCCTTGGCGGAGATTTCCTGGAACAGGGAAAGGGGATCGCTTATCTCGTCTGACCTTGAAGGCTTGAATTTGGACTGGTCCGGGTCGGAAGCAAGGTCGAGGGCCTCCAGGTACTTGACGGCCTTCCTGCACTCCTCGCTCTCGGCGAAGAGTTTGGAAGAAGTCTCGTCCACAGGCTTCTCGGAACGGGTGATGTCGACAACTCCGAGTTCCTCTATCTTCTTGAGGAAACTTTCAGCTTCGCCGCTGAGAAGGACGAAGGAGTATTTTGTCATCTTCTCAATCATGGCTCATTTCCTCCATTTCTTCTTCTGCAGCGTGACGTTCCTTGACGATCTTCGAAGAAGCCTTGCTAAGGTTCTCCTCGTCCTCCATGTAACGCTTGATCTTCAGTATGGCTTCCTGATACCCGGGGATCTGGACTTTCTCGTAGAGGTTGACCTTCTGCGTGGTCTTTTTCCTCTGGAAGTCCAGGATCCGGCGTTTCTCCATGTACACTTCCGACTCGATGCCAAGGCGGGTGAGTTCCTTCAGGATCGAAACTCCGTCAAGGTACCATGCCGGTTTGGCGAAGGTGTTGAACGGACGGATCTCGTAGCTGATCTCTCCCAGTTCGGGACACTTGACTCCAGCCACCTTCACTGTCCGAAGGTCCACATCCTTTATCGCGATGAGGCCAGGCTCGAACTCGTTCCACAGGCTGGCGAGGTGGTCGTACTTCTTCTGTGCCTGGTCAAGCTCGAGAATAAGACGTTCGCTCTTGTCCTTAGCCTTGCGCACTTCAAGCCTCAGCGCGCTCTCCTTGTTCTGAAGGGTGGGGAGGGCGCTCTGACGCATCTTGAGCTGCTTCTGCAGGTTGTTCAGAGCTGTCTTGTTGTATTGAAACTTGATCGCCATCTTGATTAACGGCCTTTCCAGTATTTATCGATGAGTGATTGCTTGATGCCGGTCTCGGCCTTGCTGAAGTACTTTGCGAACAGCTCCCACGCAGTGTCCAGCATCTCGGTGATCGAGATGTTGACATCGATGGAGAGCAGGCGTGTAGCATATTCCTTGGCGTAGTCGAGACAGCGGTGGTCGTAGTCCGAAAGGTCGAAACCGTTCTCCAGTTTGGTCTTGGCATTCTGAGCATCGGCATAAAGCCTTACTCCAGCGTTCATGACCTGGCTGTGGTCCTCACGTGTCTTGATGTTCTGGACTCTTTGTTTCAGTCGGGAAAGGGAGCGGAAAGGATCGATGATGACCTTGCCGGAATCCGAGTCGGCGCGCAGGAACAACTGTCCTTCAGTGATGTAACCGGTGTTGTCAGGAATAGCGTGGGTGATGTCTCCGTCGTTCAGGGTCGTGACGGCTATGATGGTGATCGATCCTTCAGTCGGCAGCTGGACGGCCTTCTCGTAGATCTTGGCGAGGTCGGAGTAGAGCGATCCGGGCATAGAGTCCTTGGAAGGGATCTGGTCCATACGGTTCGACACGATCGAAAGGGCGTCGGCGTAGAGGGTCATGTCCGTAAGCAGGACGAGGACCTTCTCGTTCTTGTCTACTGCGAAAAATTCAGCTGCAGTCAGGGCCATGTCAGGAACCAGGAGGCGCTCTACGGGCGGATCCTCTGTCGTGTTGACGAAGCAGATGATCTTGTCCAGGGCTCCTGCGTCCTCGAAGGCGTGGCGGAAGAAGAGGTAGTCGTCGTTCGAAAGACCCATTCCTCCGAGGATGATCTTGTCCACGTCCGCCCTCAGGGCGACATCGGCCATGACCTGGTTGTAGGGCTGGTCAGGGTCGGCGAAGAAAGGAATCTTCTGGCCGGATACGATAGTGTTGTTGAGGTCGATTCCGGCGATGCCCGTAGGGATCAGCTCCGAAGGCTGACGCCTCTTGTAGGGGTTGACGGAAGGACCGCCGATCTCCCTGGTCTCACCTTCCACCTCCGGGCCTCCGTCGATCGGTTTGCCGTAGGCGTTGAAGAAGCGGCCTGAAAGCTGGTCGGAAACCTTGATCGTCGGCGGTTCGCCGAGGAAGGTCACAGCTGCATCCGTGGGGATGCCTTCGGTTCCCGAGAACACCTGGAGGGTCACGAGGTCCCCCTTGGTCTTAACCACCTGGGCCAGGCGGCCTCCTACGACTGCAAGTTCGTCGTTGGATATCCCTTTGGCCCTGAGAGAGACGGTTGCCTTTGTAATCGCCTCCAGACGGGTGTATATTCTTTGATATGCTTTAGTTGCCATGGTTCTCTGTGAGTTTTTGGGTCTTTGCAGCATAGCCGTTGAACGCATCGCTCCTGAAAGGAGTGTAGTTCATCTGGCGCAGGTCGTTGATGAGCTCCTTGAAGAAGTTGCGACACTGCTCGAAGTCGTCGAACTGGTAGTCGGTGTTGCAGAGTTCGAGCACAAGGTCGAGCATGTATTTCTGCCTTTCCATGGGGCAGAGGGCGTCGATCTCGTCGAAGGCGTCCTGCTGGAGGAACACGAAGTCGATGAGTTCCGATTTCCAGAAACTGATGTGGTAGCCGATCGGCACTCCGTCGTCGCCGAGGATATTGATCTGGTCGTTGGCTTCACGTCCGCGCCTGAGGATGTTCTTGGCTTCGAGGACCTTGGCGACCCAGCCTTCTTCGACATTCTTGTCGAGGTAGGAGATGATCTCGGGGTACTCGAGGTACTTTGAATAGGATTCGATCGGATTGACTGCGGGGTACCTCTTCTGGTCGGCCCTGTTCTGTTCAAGTCCGTAGAAACATCTGGCTGCCTTCTTGGTCGACTCGGTGACCGGTTCCTTGAGATTACCGCCGGCAGGGGAGACCGTACCGATGAAGGTAACCGCTCCTGTCTGGCCGTTGTTCAGCACAACCATTCCGGCCCTTGAATAGAAGTTCGAGATGATGGCACTCAGGTCCACCGGGAAGGCATCAGCACCGGGCAGCTCTTCCATACGGTTGGACATCTCCCTCAGGGCCTGTGCCCAGCGGGAAGTCGAGTCTGCCAGGAGGAGGCACTTGAGACCCATCGCCCTGTAATATTCACAGATGGTCATTGCAGTGTAGACGGAGGCCTCACGTGCTGCGACGGGCATGTTCGAAGTGTTGCAGATGATGGTGGTACGCTCCATCAGATGGCGTCCGGTGTGGGGGTCGATGAGTTCAGGGAACTCGGTGAATATCTCAACGACCTCGTTGGCCCTCTCTCCGCAGGCGGCCATCACGATGACGTCGGCCTCTCCCTGCTTTGCGATTGCATGCTGGAGGACTGTCTTTCCGCATCCGAAAGGACCCGGGATGAAGCCTGTACCTCCTTCTGCGATCGGATTGAAGGTGTCGATGCATCGGACTCCCGTCTCCATGATCCTCTGTGGCCTCGGCTTTTCCTGGTAGGCCTTCACGGCTACCTTCACGGGCCATTTCTGGGTCATGTCCACGAACACGTCTTCTCCGTCCTGGTTGGTCAGTACTGCGATCACCATGTCGATGTTGTACATGCCGGCAGGGATGATCTTCTTGACTGTGTACTCACCCTTGAAAGAGAAAGGCACCATGATCTTGTGAGGGAGCCATCCTTCCTTGACTTCTCCGAGCCAGTCTGCGGCGACCACCTTGTCGCCGGGCTTTGCTATGGGGGTGAACTCCCAGAGCTTCTTGTGGTCAAGCGGATCTGTGTACTCGCCTCTCTTGAGGAACACGCTGCCCATGGTGGCAAGGTTGTTCTGGAGTCCGTCGTAGACACTGGAAAGCAGGCCGGGGCCAAGGGTGACCTCAAGCATCCTGCCTTCAAATTCCTCGGAATCCCCGTTCTTCAGCCCCCTGGTGCTTTCGAACACCTGGACGGAAGCCTTGTCTCCGTTGACCTTGATGACTTCTGCGAGGAGCGGCGTCCCGTCAAGGGTGATGTAGCAGAGTTCATTCTCCGCCACTGGGCCGTCCACCTGCACAGTCACGAGGTTGGAGACGATTCCGATAACTTTTCCTTTAGTCTTCATGTATCTTATTCGAATTTTATCTTTCCAAAGGTTCCCCTGACTTCATCTGTCAGGCGGAGGAACATTTCCCTGCCGGTCTCTTCATCCAGGGATCTCCACCTGTCGATAATGTGGAGTTTGGCCACGGTCCCGAGTATGGCGTCGAGGTCGAAGTAGCTGAAGGTAGTGATCGAGTTGATCTTGTCCCAGTACAGGGAATCCAGTCCGTGCTCGCGCTCGAGCAGGTCTTCGCGGGACAGGATGTTTTCGATTGCGGAGGCTTCTTCGAACTCTCCTGCGGGAATGTCTATCGTTCCGTTGTTCTCCGGGAAACCGAAGGCTTTGTTGAGGAAACGGGCCTTGGCGTTCCTGGCATTGAGGTCGAAGGTGAAAAACTCCCTAATGAACCTGTTTCCGTCCTTCAGGGCCGCCTCGTAGAATCCTTCATCGAGCCTGTCTGCGTCATACCCTTGCAGCAGGGTGTCAAGGGTACGGATGTCGGCTTTCGTGAGCTGGGACTTGATCCACTCCACGAAACTCCCGAAGGAAGCTCCTTCACTGAACTTCCAGCCGGGCTTGAGAGCCGGCAGGCTTGCGATTATGTACTCGTAGTTAGCCATCATTCTCCGAAGAGGGCCTTGCGGGTGGCAGGCCTGAGATACTCACTGATCAATTCTTCGAAGGCCTCGTCTGTGAGGCTGATGAAATAGGAACCGTCCTTGGGGCCGATGTTGAAGCCGCCTGTAACCTTCTTTGAGAAATTTCCGTTGAAACCGGTTCCGATGATCTTGGCGATTTCACCTTTGATGAAGGGTTCTATCACGGCCTTCAGGGATTCCGGAAGAAGGGCTTCGACTTCCACGGTCTCTTCAGGATTGAAGCTCTTCGCTACGGCCATTATGACTTCCTTGACGAAGTCGGCGGAAGTGAGCGAAGACTTGACATCACCTGAGACCATGCCCTTCAGCATGAGGTTCTCGATGTCTTTCTTGGTCGACTGGATGCTCTGGACCGAAGCCATCTTGACATCGCCTTCGATCTTTGAACGGTAGTCGGCTGCATCCTTCTCGGCTTTCCTGATGATCTCCTTGGCCTTTGCCTGAGCCTGCTCGATGATCTCGGCAGCCTTCTTTTCATCCTTGGCGATAAGGGCGTCGCCTTCTTCCTTGCCTTTGGACAGACCTTCCCTGTAGAGTTTGTCCGTCAGTTCCTGAAGCTTGTTTTCCATATTGATGATTGATTGATATTCCAGTGTGATTAACAAATATAAAAAAAAGAGCGCACATCTCCAATCGGAAATGCGCGCAAAAACAAATTATAACTCTTTATTATCCCAAAAATCCAAGAAGGATACCTGCAGCGACTGCAGAACCGATGACGCCTGCTACATTGGGTCCCATGGCATGCATAAGCAGGTGGTTGTTGGGATCGAACTCCCTGCCGACTATCTCTGACACTCGTGCGCTGTCCGGAACTGCCGACACGCCGGCGTTGCCGATCAGAGGATTGATCTTGCGGTCTCCCTTGAGGAACAGGTTCCAGAATTTTACGAACAGGACTCCGACGGTAGTTGCGATCACGAATGAAAGCAGTCCGAGGAGGAAGATCTTGAGGGAATTGCCGGTGAGGAACTTGTCGGCCTGGGTGGAGGCTCCGACGGTAAGTCCGATCAGGGTTGTGACCACGTCGATGAGCGGACCGCGGGCAGTCTCCGCAAGACGGCGGGTCACTCCGCTTTCCTTCAGCAGGTTACCGAAGAACAGCATTCCAAGCAGAGGAAGACCTGAAGGGACGATGAACGCGGTGAGGAGGAAGCCGACCACAGGGAAGATGATCTTTTCCTTCTGGCTGACTACTCTCGGAGCGGGCATGCGGATGAGGCGCTCTTTCTTGGTCGTAAGGGCGAGCATGATGGGCCTCTGGATCACAGGGACCAGGGCCATGTAGGAATATGCGCTCACGGCGATTGCACCCATGAGGTCGGGGGCAAGCTTAGAGGAGAGGAAGATGGCGGTAGGACCGTCAGCTCCTCCGATGATGCCGATGGCACCGGCCTGGTTGGGATCGAATCCCAGAAGGAGGGCGAGGAGGTAGGCCCCGAATATTCCGGTCTGGGCAGCCGCGCCGATCAGCAGCAGCCTGGGCTGCGAGATCAGGGCGGAGAAGTCCGTCATGGCACCGATGCCAAGGAATATGAGGGGAGGATACCATCCCTGCTTGACTCCCTGGTAGAGGGTGTTGAGGACGGAACCGTCTTCGTAGACTCCGATGTTCAGTCCGGGGAACATCGGGATGTTTCCGATGATCATTCCGAAACCGATCGGAACCAGGAGGAGGGGCTCCCAGCCTTTCTTGATGGCGATGGTGATGAAGACAATGCCAATGAAGATCATGGCGAAGTTCTGCCATGTAGCATTGGCGAATCCGGTGAAATACCAGAATTGTCTCAGGTTTTCAATGATGGTACTCATCCTAGCCTATCTTGACGATTTCCGCACCGTCGAGGACTGAGTCACCCTTGTTTACGAGGATGGCGGTCACTGTTCCGTCGACATCGGCCTGGATCTCATTCTCCATCTTCATGGCTTCGATGACAGCTACTTTCTGTCCGGCCTTCACGGCCTGTCCTTCCTTCACCGAGACTTCGATAATGACGCCCGGAAGCGGGGATGTAACGGCCTTTCCTGCTCCGCTTGCTGCGCTTTTAGCGGGTGCGGGAGCTGCAGGTGCGGCAGCTGGTGCAGGAGCTGCAGACGGAGCCGGTGCAGCTGCGACAGGGCTTGCCACGGGAGTGTCCATCTCGACTTTGTAGGAAGCACCGTTGACAGTCACGTCAGCGATGTTCCCCTCTACGGAATTGATGTCAACGTTGTATTCGTTGCCGTTGATCTTGAATTTGTAGGTCTTCATATCTTTATGTTATTATTATCTTGGTAGTTGTCTGAAGTTCTGAGCCTTGTCCGCCCAAGTGCTGCCCTGGGTCGGGTTGATGGTGATCACGAAGCTCTCTGCATCGTGGACCCCGCCTCCAAGGTAGTCGTCAAGGGCGAGTGCGATCGCCGCGTAGACCTCTCCTCCGAATTCCTGCGAAAGAGCCATCGAGATCGCGGCAGCTATCTCAGGGGTCATCGATCCTTCCTGAAGAGCGGCCTTTTTTACCTTCTTAACCTTCTTGGGAGCTCCTTTCTCACGCTTGTTGAGCCTTCCGATCCATCCGAAGATGAAGGCCAGGATGATCAGGGCGGTGAATACCACCAGCACGGCGATCAGTGTCAGGACAAATCCATGAGGGTCGGTCTCCTTCATGATCTGGCTCTTGGTCTTGGCGTCCACGTCTCCGTTGTAGGAACCTGGAGTGGGCTTCGAGGAGATCTCGCTGACGAAATCCATGCCCCTGATCCCGGTGGGGATCCTTACTACCGAGCAGTCGGCAGGGAGGTCGGACGGGATCTCGACCTGGTCGATAATCGTCCTTCCGTCATTGCTGACGAGGTAGATTGTCGAACCCTTGCGGAGCTGGAAGTTGGTGTAGAAAGTACCCTGGGTGGCATTTCCGCTGGCGTAGAAGACTATGCTCTGACGGGGACCGATCTGGGCCGCACGGTCCGAGGTGGGGATGTGGTACTTCTTAAGGTCGGACTTGTCATCGGAAAGGTAGCATCCTCCGAACTTGACCGTACCGCTTGAAGTGTTGAACAACTCTATCCATCCGTTTCTCTGCCCGAATCCGTCCTCGATTCCGCAGGTGTTCTCGACCAGGACTTCTCCAATTAGGAGGTCTGTGAGATTCTGCGCGCTGAGGGTGGCCGATGCAAGCAGGGAAAGGATCGATAGAATGAATATCCTGTAATTTCTCATCTTTCTACAAAGGAAGGTTGTCGTGTTTCTTTGCAGGCATCTGCTGCTTCTTGCCGGCGAGCTGCTCGAGGGCCCTGATCACGCGGAAACGGGTGTTCCTGGGCTCGATGACATCGTCAATATAACCCTTCTGGGCGGCCTGGTAGGGGTTGTTGAATAGATCCGCGTACTCGGCCTTCTTCTCAGCCCTGATCTTCTGCTGCTCAGTAGGATCTTCCACGGCCTTGATGTCCTTTGCGTAGAGCACGTTGACGGCTCCGTCCGCGCCCATGACTGCGATCTGTGCGGAAGGCCATGCGTAGACAAGGTCGGCCCTCAGGTGCTTGCTGCTCATCACGATGTAGGATCCTCCGTAGCTCTTGCGGAGCTCCACGGTAACCTTCGGGACAGTAGCCTCACCGTAGGCGTAAAGGA
>JAFVED010000183.1 GCA_017478125.1 Bacteroidales bacterium
ATACGCGCGGCCGAGCCGAAGGCGACGATGGCATACTCGGCGTCGTCCAGCATGAACTCCTCGTAACGGACCTCCTTGGCCTCGATCTCGCGGTACTTGGCCTGGATGCGGAGGTTGATTATCTCCATCTCTTCGGAGCGCAGCTCAAGCGAGGTGATGATGTTGGGCTTCCTGCCTCCGAGACGGCCTGTGGTGGCCCAGGGGCACTCCCTGATTATCTCCTCCTCGGTGCGGCGGGGCTTGAAAGGAGGAAGCGCCAGCTTCTCCATCATCTGTCCGATGGCACCGTCAGCGAGGATCATCGCCGGGTTGCGGTAACGGAAAGCGAGTGTGAAAGCAAGATCCACGAAATCAGCCATTTCCTGGACGGAGGCGGGGGCGAGGACTATGAGATGGTAGTCACCGTGGCCACCGCCCTTGCAAGCCTGGAAGTAGTCGGACTGGCTGGGCTGGATCGTGCCGAGGCCGGGACCTCCCCTCATGACGTTGACAATCAGCGCCGGGAGCTCGGCTCCAGCCATATAAGAGATACCCTCCTGCATAAGGCTGACTCCAGGGCTTGAGGAGGAAGTCATGACCTTTTTGCCGGAGGCCGCGCCACCGTAGACCATGTTGATCGATGACACCTCGCTCTCAGCCTGCAGGACCACCATGCCGGTGGTCTCCCAAGGCTTTTGCTCAGCGAGAGTCTCCAAGACCTCGGACTGGGGTGTGATAGGATAGCCGAAATAGCCGTCGCAACCGCAGCGGATAGCGGCGTGGGCGATAGCCTCGTTGCCCTTCATCAAAGTGATTTCCTGATCTGCCATAGCTCTACTCGGTTTTAAGACGGTAAACGGTAATACACCCGTCCGGGCAGACCGTGGCGCATGACGCGCAGCCCGTGCAGGTGTCAGACAGAACCTCATGGGCGAAATTGTAGCCCTTGCGGTTCACTTCCTTGCCCGTGAGAGCCAGGACGTCAAGCGGACAGGCGACGACACAGAGGTTGCAGCCCTTGCAACGCTCGGTGTCGACGACGGTCGCTCCTTTCATTCTTGCCATAATACCTTTATTGTTATTGATTGTACATGTCCTTGTTGTAAAAGTCCAGGATGTCATTGGCCATCCGATAGGCGGCTGCGGCTGGGCTGTCCGGGTTGATCTCCATCGCCTCCAGGTAGTTGTTGATAGCCCCTTGCCAGTCACCCTTCTTGCGGTAGGCGTTGCCAAGCAGGTAATACGCCCTGTCTGAAGGTGTTCCGGATCCGGCTATATATTCCTTGAGAAGACCGATAGCCTCCTCGACCCTCCCCTCCCGGAGGATTGACTCTATCTCCCCGAGCCTGTCCACCACCTACCTATTCGCCGATGAATACGCACCAGCCCCTTGGATCTGGTCTCAGACCTCTCTGGATGCCGATGATCTCATGGTAAAGCTTCTCGCTTTTCTCCCCGCAACGCTCTTTTGAGCCGATGTCAAAGCGCCTGGTGATCCCGGCTCCCTCCAGGACCGGCTTGTCATCTATCTCGCAGATCGGAGTGATCACGACAGCGGTGCCGCAAGAGCCAGCCTCGTCAAACTCCGCGAGCTCTTCAACCTTTATGGGACGCATCTCGACATCCATCCCCATGTCGGCTGCGACTGTCCGCAAACTGTCGTTGGTGATGGAGGGCAGGACACTCTGGGAGAGAGGCGTGACATAAGTATTGCCCTTGATGGCGAAGAAATTGGACGATCCGAACTCCTCGATCGTGGTCTTGGTGGCCGAGTCGAGGAAAAGGAGTTCCCGGTAGCCTGAGCCATGGGCGATGTTGTAGGCATGGAGAGACTGGGCGTAATTGGCGCCGAGCTTATGGCAGCCTGAGCCATGGGTAGCCGACCGGTCGTAGTTCCTGGATATCACCGCGTTGGCGGGAGCGAGGCTCTTGTCTCCCGAATATGTCCCCACAGGTGAGCACATCACCACGAACATCACATCCCTGGCGGAGTGGATGCCGAGCTGCGGGTTCATTCCGAACAGGACAGGCCTCAGGTACAGGGACGCGCTCTGGACCTCATAAGGAGGAAGATACTCCAGATTGCCCTGAACGCAGCGTATGCACATGTCAAGGAACAATTCCTCCGAAGGATAAGGCATATCAAGATATATCGCACTGTCCCTCAACCTCTTGGCGTTCATGTCCGGACGGAAGAGACGGATCTTCCCGTCCACGCCGCGGAAAGCTTTCAAGCCCTCGAAACATGACGGGGCATAGTGGAAAACCCCGGCGAAGGGACTAAGGACTATATTGAAATCCTCAGTGACGACAGGCGTCTCCCATTGCCCGTCGACGCACCGGCTGTATACCAAAGTCCTTGTCTTGGTGTAACTGAATGAAAGTTTGGTCCAATCTATATTTAGCATATCGTGTGTTATTACTGGCAGCATTATTCGTCTTCAATGATCCTGTCCTTGTCGTAGGTGTGTATCCTGGTCTTGCCTCCGAGGATCAGGTAGCCGTTCTCGGCGAGGCTCGCGATCTCGTCCTCGCCGGGGAAAACCTCCACCGGGGCGATGAAACCTATCTTGGCCTTGATGTCATCCATGATCTTCCTGCTGTGGGCGATCCCGCCGGTGAGCAGGATAGCGTCCACCTTGCCGTCAGCCACGGAAGACATGGCCGCGATATACTTACAGATATTCAGGACATAAGCCTTCAGGAAGGTGACAGCCAGCGGGTCTCCCGCGCTGGCCATTTTCTCGACATCAACCATGCTGTTGGTCCCGAAATAGGCCACGGCTCCCCCGCGTCCGACCAGCTTCTTCTTGATCTCCTCTTTAGTGTATTTTCCGCTGAAACACATGTCTATCAGCTCGAAAGGAGGGCAGCAACCAGCCCTTTCCGGAGTGATGGGGCCGTCTCCTCCAAGCCCGTGGTTCACATCCAGCACACGACCGTTCTTATGGAGGGATATGGTCGCTCCGCCTCCCATGTGGGCCACAACCACCGTCACGTCACTGACCTCGTGACCGTGCTCCCGGAGGTACCGGCGCACGATCGCCCTGGAATTGAGAGCATGGAAGAGGGTTTTTCTGGAAAACTCGGGGATGCCGCCCATACGACATTCCGGAAGCATCTCGTCGGCCATCGGCGGATCGGCGATGTAGGCCGCGGTCTTCCCGAAACGCGGCTCAAGTCCTTTTTCAGCCCGGATGCCGTTGATTTCCTTCGCTATATCATCGGCGAGGATAGCGCTGAGATTGCAGGCATGGATCCCGTCCCTGCCGCTGAACAGCACATCCCTCATATCCCGATTGACATTGTACACTCCAGTGATGACCGGCGTGATCAGCCCACCCCTTGCCATCACGATGTCCACATCCTCAAGCGGAATCCCCCTCGAGAACATAAAATCCTTGATCGCCTGGCGACGCATATCGCTCTGGTCCATCACGGACTTGTATCTGGCGACCTCTGACGCGGTGTGCTCAAGTTTCTCGTCGAAAACCCTGGAGCCGTCGGAATAGTATCCGAGCTTCGTGGTTGTCGAACCGGTATTGATTATTAATATATTCCCTTTCATTCCAGACCCTAATTGGCCTTAAATATATTACATTTTTTTAAAAAATTCAAGCCTGATCACAAATAATGAAAGGTTACAGGCCCCTAAAACGACAAAATCGACACTCAAGGCTAACTTATGGACAGCACCGTCAAAACCCGTCCGGCCACCTTGAAACGCACCTCTTTGCCAGAGAAGCTCATCCCATATTCCCTCGAGGGGTCATCGTGGTAATGGGGCCTGGGATCAAGTGCCAGCACTTCCCTCAGAGCCTCAAGGTCAATCCCACTGCCGCCGGAACAATCCGGGATTATCACCTCAAGAGGTTCCCAAACGGCAGAGTCGACAAAACCCGAGCGGGCGCAGGGGTGGGAGTCCGAATATACCACGTACGGTTTTATGTCATAGATCGGAGTCAGATCCATCAGATCCGCTCCAAGGACATTTATCACGGGTCCGAGCGGCTTGCCGTCTGGTCCTTTCGCTTCATAGTCAATTGATTCCAGACGCACCGAGGATAGCCCAAGCGGGTTTGGCCTGAAGGGCGACCGGCTCGCGAACACCCCGACCCGTTGGTTCCCTCCCAGTCTCGGCGGCCGTACCGTGGCCTGGAAACCGGCAGCGGAATCCGGATTTCCGGAAAACTCCCAGATCAGCCAGAGGTAGTCGAAGCCCTCGAGGCCGCGGAGGGCGTCCGCGGAGCGGAACTCACTCTCGAAGACGATCTGCCCGCGAAGCTCCTGAGCCAGACCGGCCTGCCTCGGGATCCCGAACTTCCCGGAAAAAGGCGACCTGAAATATGCTATAGGTTTAATCTCCATACTACCAACTATTTGACAGCCCTTACAGGAACCCCTGATCCAGCTTTGACCTCTCCCATCACAAAGAAACTGTTAAGGCCCCCGATACAATCGAGATCACCCATGATGCGCAACACAAACCTCTGGTATTCCTTCATGCTCGAGACATAGACTTTCATCAGGAAATCATAGTCCCCGGAGATGTTGTAGCACTCCCCGACCTCGCTTATCCCCCTCACGGCCTCCATCAGCGCCGTCGCGTTCTCGAACGTGTGCTGCTTGAGCCTGATGAAGCAGAAAGCCACGAATGAGCAATCCAGTTTGTCGGCGTCCAGCACAGCGGCCACCTTCTTGATGTAGCCCTGCTCGCGAAGCCGCCTGACCCTCTCAAACACAGGCGTGGGAGAGAGATGCACCTTGGCCGCGAGTTCCTTGGTGGTCACGTCAGCGTTGTCCTGCAAGGCTTTCAGGATGGCGACGTCTTTCTCATCTAATCCATTCATCGGCAAAAAAAATCTGTTTGACCGGCCTATTCCGGAATTATCCAGAAAATATATCCATATATTTTCGCAAATATAGTAATATTTTCCAATTTTCAATTATTAATTGGAATCATTTACCATAACACCTACCTTCGCGAATGACAAGACAATGATTTAAAATTAAAAATAACATTATGAGCGAGAAAAAATTCCATCCCGAGACCTTGGCCGTCCACGCCGGCCAGGAGACCCCCGATCCCGTAACCGACTCACGCGCGGTGCCGATCTACCAGACAACCTCTTATGTGTTCCACAACAGCCAGCACGCCGCCGACAGGTTCGGGCTC
>JAFVED010000184.1 GCA_017478125.1 Bacteroidales bacterium
GTCTTTCCGTCGCCTCTCGGACCCATTTCTCCCGGAGTGTATGAATATTCTGTCAGGCCGCCGTTGTCCCAGTTGGGGAACCACATCTCCTCGGTCTCATAGTACATGTACTTTTCGTCGAATATCCCCGCGTGGGCGATGAAACAGTCGTAAGTGTCGCCGTGGATGCCCGCCATGTAGTAGACACTGAACCCGCCGTAGGAGGCGCCGCAGGCCGCGATCTTGCCGACATAAGGTTCCTTCTTCATCTCGCGTGCGGCGCTGAGATAGTCCTGCATGTTCAGGCCGATGTAGTCTCCGCTGATCTGCTCGCACCATTCCTGGCCGAAGGCGGTGGTGCCCCGGCGGTTGGGAAGGATCACGATGTAGCCCTGGGAGGCCATCAGGCGGTAGTTCCAACGGTAGCTCCAGCCCTGGCTCAGGGTTCCCTGGGGACCGCCAAGGAATATCTCGATGGCCGGGTAGACCTTCGTGGAGTCGAACTTCGGGGGATAGAGGACCCAGGTCAGCATCTTCTTGCCGTCCACTGTCGTTATCCATCTCTCCTGTATGTCTCCGGACTCGAGTTGCCCGAGGATGTGTCCGTTCTCATCCGTGATCCTGCCGAACGATCCGTCCTCCTCCTTGACCGCCACCAGCTCGGTGGGGAACTCCATGGAAGCGTAGCTGGCCAGGAGCGTGCCGTCGACTATGGCGAACGGGGAACCGAAATCGTACCAGGCGTCGTCAGGGGTGATCCGCGCGGGCTTCGCGGCGATGTCGGTGTGAGCTTCGCGGGCCGGGCCGCCAGCGAGGGCGTCAACCTTGTAAATCGCCTGTATTCCTTCTGTCAAGGCATTGAAATAGATATACTTGGAATCTTCTGACCAGACAGGGCCGGCGGCGTTGTACTTGAAACCAATTGTGAGTTCCCGGACTCCCGTGACCTTGGCCGAGGCTTTCCCGTCCCGGACGTTGCCGTTGTCCATGTCGGCGACGAAGAGGCGGGCCTTGTCCGCCTCGTAGCCGTTCCGGGCCATGCTGATGAAAGCCAGCTTTTTCCCGTCCGGACTCCATGCCGGGTCGGTGTCGTAGCCGCCGCCCGAGGTGACTCGCACGGTCTCTCCGGTGGCTATATTGTAGATGTAGATATCTGTGTCGGTCGAGAACGCGTATTCGCGTCCTGTCTCCACTTTCTTGCAAGAATATGCGACCATTTTCCCGTCCGGGCTCCACGCAGCCTGGTCAAGGCCGCCGAAAGGCTCGATTGGAAGCTCGTATTTGCCGGCGTCATCCCCAAGGATATTCATCGAGTCGGCCTCCGTTATCGTGGTGTCTTCGGACAGCGGAGCGACATAGGTTTGCGGACGTTCTGTCACCCAGTGGTCCCAATGACGGTACATGAGATCCTCTGTGACATAGGCTTTAGCCTTGTCGAGTCCCTCGTCGAAATCTTTCGGTGTCTTCACGGGACCTGGAATTGTGCTGACGTAGAGTACCTGTGACTCGTCAGGGCTGAGGGCGAACTCGCCAATGCCCTCGGCCACATCGCTCAACTGCCTGGACTCCCCGAGGGACGGCTTACCTCCGGCCACACTGAAGGGTGCCTTGCGCAGCTGGCCTCCTTGAAGATAGTAGACCGAACCTCCGTCCTTGCTCCAGCGGGCGTTGGACAGGCTTTTCCCCTCTTTGGTGAGTTGGATCTTGTCCCCGAAAGCCAGTCCGCTGTTGTCCTTGGTCACCTCTTGGACAAAGAGGTTCCTGCAAGAGCGGTTGTCCTCAATCGAGGTATAGCTCACTCCGTAGAGTATCCATTTCCCGTCCGGTGAGAGTTGTGGGTCTGAAAGCCTTCCGAAGGAAAGCAGAATCTCCGGGGTCATAATCCCGTTCTCGGCCTTGATTCCGGAGGGGCCGATGTAGGCACTGTCTCCGGCAGTCTCTTTCTGAGCGCATCCCATGATCATCATAGCAGTTGCCGCCGCAATGGCGAATGACTTGGTTCCCATAATATTATTTGTAGTTATTTAATCCTTTTTCAAGCATGTTCCTGACGGCGGAGCGAACGCTTTCCGGCTCGAGCACCTCGACCCTGCCCGCCAGTCGGCAGAACTCCATCAGGAGGTTCTCGTCCGGTATGAGCCTAAGTCTGAACAGCCTTCCGCTACCCTCTGCGGGACCCTCCTCTTTCTGTGACCTGTGAAGCGGCAGGTCCCTGAGGTACCGGGCCTCTTCCTCTGTCGCCCTGAGACGTACTGTCTCGCTTCTCTGCCCTTCCTTCGGGAAGAATATGCCGAAACTGTCGTGGAACAGGGCGTCGACATCAAACCCTCTTGGCATCTTGAAGGTTTTCTCCATCTCTTTCAGAGAGACGATCCTGTCGAGTCCATATACTCTCCAGGCGCTCATGTCGTTGTTTCCGGTCTCTTTCCCGTCCCTCTGAGCCCTCTCGTGACAATATGCCACCAGATACCAGCGCTTCTCGTGCTCCTTTACGGCAAAAGGCTGGATGTGCAGGGTGTCTGTCTGTGTGGAGTTGTATTTCCCGTACCTGATCTCAAGTTCCCTCCCGTCCTCCATGGCCTGCATGATCGATGTCAGGTAAATCTGCCCGGAAGGCACATCCTCGACACTGACCCTTCCAGAGAGCCTTTCTTTTCCGAGAGTCAGGAGGTTGCTGACCGTGAAGGTGTTGACAAGCCATCCGACACTCTTGTCCCTGTCCATGAGCTCATCGCTGTAAGGAATTGAATATCTGTTGGTTCTCCTGTCACATACAATATCTGTCCCGAAAACGTCCAGGATGGCCGTCCTGTGGTTGTTGAATGTCCTCCGTGAATATGGCTGGTCGTAACGTCTCTCGTACTTGTCGGAGATCTCCCTAAGGGTCAGCCCTCTCTCTCCGGAAGCGGAGAGAGTCTGGATCAGCCAGATGTA
>JAFVED010000016.1 GCA_017478125.1 Bacteroidales bacterium
AGCCGTCCAGACTGTCGGTTCCATCCGATGGGCCATCGTGATCCCGAAGTTCAAGTCCCTGAAGCTCGCCTACGTCGTGAGCCTGCTGCTCGGAGCCGCCGGTTTCATCTCCGTGGCCTTTGTCCACAACCAGTATGTGCTGTTCCTGTCCTATTTCCTCATCGGAGCCGCCTGGGCCGCGATGCTCGCCCTTCCGTTCACCCTGCTGACCAACTCGCTCAGCGGTGAGCACATGGGAAGCTACCTCGGCCTTTTCAACTGCACCATCTGCCTGCCCCAGATCGTGGCGGCCGCGGTCGGAGGCTTTGTGCTCAAGCTTTGCGGCGGAGTCCAGGGGAACATGATGATAATCGCCGGAGTCCTTCTCGCGCTCGGCGCGCTGAGCGTCCGGCTGGTCGAGGAGAAGAAAGCGAAATAGTTGACTTTTATGACTATACACAACAATACACACAAAGTAATGAAAAGGATTATGACTGCCGTGGCGGCGATGCTCCTGAGCCTCGCCGGCACAACCGTATCCGCCCAGGGCGGATACCAGGTCAAGGGAGTCGTGGTCGACGCTTTGGGTCCGGTCATCGGAGCCACTGTCATGGAGCAGGGCACGACGAACGGCACCTCCACAGGCCTCGACGGAGACTTCCTCTTGCTTGTCAAGGGTCCTGACGCCGAAGTGGTCATCAGCTGCATCGGCTACGCGACCCAGACTTTCAAAGCTTCCGAGGTTCCCGCGAAGGTGACTCTCTCCGAGGACGGCGAGTTCCTCGACGAGGTCGTGGTCATCGGCTACGGTACCGTGAAGAAGAGCGACATGACCGGATCGGTCTCCACCGTGAAGGCCGATGAGATCAACAAGGGTGTCATCACGACTCCGGCCGACCTCCTGAGGGGCAAGAGCGCTGGTGTCGTCGTCACCCAGGGCAGCGGTATGCCTGGCTCCGGAGCCACTATCCGTATCCGCGGAGGTTCCTCCATCAACGCTTCCAACGATCCTCTGATCGTCATCGACGGTCTGCCTGTCTCCAATGACGGCATCTCCGGAATGTCCGACCCTCTGTCTTCCATCAATCCTGAGGACATAGAGAGCTTCTCTGTCCTGAAGGATGCCTCGGCGACCGCCATCTACGGTTCCAGGGCTTCCAACGGTGTCATCGTGATCACCACCAAGAAGGGTTCCAAGACAGCTTCCAGACTTCCTAATGTCGCCGTGGACTTCACGACTTCCGTGAACACCATCGCCAAGTACAACGACCTTCTTGACGCTGACGGGATCCGTGGCCTCATCAGGGATTTCTATGGAGAGAACTCCGCCGCCGAGGCCGCGCTCGGCAACGCCAGCACTGACTGGCAGAAGGAGATCTACCACAATGCCCAGACTTATGACGGCAACGTCAGCCTCAACGGCAAGATCGGGACCTTCCTCCCTTACCGCGTGTCCGGAGGCTACACCAGCCAGAACGGAACGCTGAAAGGTTCAAAGATGGACAGGGGGACCCTTTCCCTCAACCTTTCTCCCACCTTCTTCGAGAACCACCTCACCGTCAACCTGAACGGCAAGGGCACTTACGCGAAGAACACCTACGCCAACCAGAGCGCCATCGGTGCCGCCAACCATTATGATCCCACCAAGCCGGTCTATGACCAGAACGGCCTGAACGGGTTCACGACATGGTTTGACGCGTCCGGAGTTGTCAACTCGATGGCGACAATGAACCCTGTGGCCCTGCTTGAGTCCAAGACGGACTACGCCGACGCGTCGCGTTTCATCGGGAACGCCCAGTTTGACTACAAGGTCCACGGATTCGAGGATCTGAGGCTCAACCTGAACCTCGGTCTTGACTGGGCCAAGTCAGACGGTGTCACAGAGACCGCCCAGGGCTCCGAGGAGTCTTACCACAATACTACCCAGGCCGGTGGCGGCGCCCATACTGATTACGACTACACCCGCCGCAACACCACCCTCGAGTTCTATGCCGACTACAACAAGACATTCGCGAAGAAGCACAATGTCGACCTGATGGCCGGATACTCCTGGCAGCATTTCTGGAGCAACAGCCATAACTACAGCTACAGGCTCGCCGACAAACTCGAGCTCAGCGACACAGAGGGCAAGGGCGAGCTCTACCTGATCTCCTTCTTCGGCCGCGCCAACTATGGGTTCGCCGACAGGTATCTCCTGACCGCGACTCTCCGCGCTGACGGTACTTCCCGTTGCCAGAACCACAAATGGGGAATATTCCCTTCCGTGGCTTTCGCCTGGAACATCAAAAACGAGCCTTTCATGAAAGGTTTGGAGAAACTCTCCACCGCCAAGGTGCGCCTCAGCTGGGGTGAGACAGGTCAGCAGGAAGTCGGAGGCTACTACGACACCTTCGCCCAGTTCCTGATGATCAACACCCCCGGATCATACTATTTCGTGAACGGAGGCAACTACACCGCCCCTATCGTGGCGCTCGGTTACAGCGCCGACCTCAAGTGGGAGACCACGACGACCTACAACGCCGGTATCGATCTCGGATTCTGGAACGACAGGCTGAGGCTCAGCGCCGATGTCTACCAGAGGGACACCCGCGACATCCTCAACTACATCCCTGTCCCCGGGCTTTCCAACCTCACCAACTACCTGAATACCAATATCGGATCGATGACCAACAAGGGTTTCGAGATCGATCTCAACGCTATTCTTGTGGAGACCCGCGACGTGAGCTGGACCGCCGGAGTCAACATGGCTTACAACAACAATAAGGTCACCAAGCTGACAGCCTCTGACGAGAACGCCACCGGTATTGAGACCGGCGGAATCTCCGGAGGTACCGGCAACAATGTGCAGATGATCCAGGTTGACTATCCTATGCGCGCTTTCTACCTCTATCAGCAGGTTTATGACAAGAATGGGGATCCGATCAACGGAGTCTATGTGGACCGTAACAATGACGGCCAGATCACCGCTGACGACAAGTACATGACCCACAAGCCTGACGCCGACTACACTTTCGGCTTCAACACCAATTTCTCCTACAAGAACTGGACGGCGGCCCTTTCCGGTCACGCCTCCCTCGGCAACTGGGTGTACAACAATGTCGCCTCGGACACCGAGATGCTCGCTGACCTCTGGACCAACCAGTTCGTGAGCAACAGGGTCTCCTCTGCCACCAAATCCATGTTCACCCAGGCCCAGTACCTGTCTGACTATTATCTCAATGACGGCTCATTCCTCAAGCTGGACAACTTCACCCTGGGTTACACCTTCCCGAAGCTGTTCAAGATCAACGCCGACAGGAACGCCTCCCTCAACATCTTCGGTACCGTGCAGAACATCTGCACCTTCACCAAGTACTCCGGAATCGACCCTGAGGTTTACGGCGGAATCGACGGAACCGTATATCCCCGTCCGAGAACCTATGTGGCCGGTATCAAACTCAACTTCTAATACAGGGCAGGAATATGAAAAAGATAAATTATATTCTCGGAACCATCGTCGCGGCAGCAGCGATGACTTCCTGCGTGGGTGACCTCAATGTCACTCCGATCGACCCTAACGCCAACACCGTTGACAAGGTTCTGACAAGCCAGCAGGCCCTTGACTCCTACATCTCAGGAGTTTACCTTGGTTTCGCCACCTCTGGTTACTATGGCCCCAACGGCGATCCTTCGATCTCCGGTCTCGATGGTGGAGCGTCACAGTACATCCGCGGTCTGTACCACCACAGCGAACTCACTACAGATGAGAGTGTCTGCGGTTGGAATGACCAGACCATCAAGAACTTCCACTATATGAACTGGACCAACGACGACACCTTCATATACGCGTTTTACTCCCGTATATTCATGCAGGTGGCCGCCGCGAACGAGTTCCTCCGCGAGGTCAGGCACCTTGACAACATGGACGCCGCCACGGTCAACCGCTATGCCGATGAGGCAAGGGTACTCCGGGCCATCGCTTATTTCCATGCGATCGACAACTTCGGGAACGTTCCTTTCGCTGATGAGACGACTGTTGTGGGTGTCAATCCCGAGCAGATCTCAAGGGCCGATCTTTTTGCCTGGCTTGAGACCGAGCTGAAGGACATCATCTCTAATGGGGTGCTCCCTGAGAAGAACGCTGTCGTTTATGGCCATGTCAGCATGGGTGCCGCCAAGTTCCTCCTCGCCAAGCTCTATCTCGGCGCCGAGGTCTACACCGGCTCGGCCCGCTGGAACGACTGCGCCTCTGTCCTTTCTGACCTGATGGACGACGGCTACAGCCTCCATTCCACTTCCGCTGGCAAGTATACCCCTTATGAGGAGCTCTTCCTTGCCGATAATGACAGGTGTACGGATGAGATCATCTTCGCTGTCCAGCAGGATGGCCTTTACACCCAGAGCTATGGATCGACCAACTACCTGGTCTTCGCCTCCGCCGGCGGCACCATGAATGTCAACTATATGGGAATATCTTCCGGATGGGGCGGTTTGAGGACCACTCCCGAGTTCGCCGACAAGTTTGCCGCCGGAGACAGCCGCAACCTTCTCTATGACACGGCGAAATCCACAGCTGATGTCGACGGGATGCCCGAGACTCCCGAGGAGAGGGGCGATTCCGCCGAGAAGATCGCCAAGATGAAGGAAGACGGTACCTACGAGGACGAATGTAAGTCTCTGCGTGAAGCCAAGGACGCGGCCCGCAAGGACAATATCCAGGAAAAGAGCATCGATGACATAGGCAACTTCAAGTACGGCTACGGCTTCCAGAAGTTCCGCAATGTCACCAGCGCAGGGGAGATCCCCAATATGGTTTACGATGAGGATAATGACACCTGGGTCAACCCCAGCTTCGTCAACACCGACTTCCCGATGATGCGCTACGCCGATGTCCTCCTTATGGCCGCCGAGTGCCAGGCCAGGGGAGCCTCTATAGACGGCTTGTCCGCTTTCAACCAGGTCCGCGCGAGGGCCGGCGTTCCCGCCGTTTCTTCCCTCAGTCTTGACGAGATCCTTGACGAGCGCGCCCGCGAGCTCTACCAGGAGTGCTGGCGCCGCAGCGACCTTATCCGTTTCGGCAAGTTCACCTCCGGTTACAACTGGCAGTGGAAGGGCGAGGCCAAGGACGGAAGGGATGTCGAGTCTTACAGGACCCTTTTCCCGATTCCTGACAGCGACCGTCTCGCGAACTCCAATCTCGTGCAGAACCCAGGCTATTAACAGATGACTACAATGAAAAAGATACTATCTATAATCTCTGCGGGTCTGATGGCTCTCGCGGCCGTCTCCTGCGTGAACGAGGAGATGGTGACCTTCGATGATTCGAAAGCCACCGCGCCCGTCCTCGGCAGCTATGAGGTTGGGGAGAAAGCTATCACCGCCACGTTCACTCCCGGAGCCTTCAACGCGGGCTTCAACGAGAAGATGCCGGTGAACCACTCTCTCATCCTTGCCTCCGTGGACGGCAAGACCGTCAACAAGTCCCTCACATCGACTGTGAAGGACGGGGAAATCTCAGTCACCATCACCAACCTGGCCAAGGCGCTGGCAGCCCTTGGTTATCAGGAAGGTGATGTCGTCTCTCTTGACATGTTCATCCGCGCCTCGATGCAGTCCGCTAGCCAGGACAATGGCCGTAACGGCCATGTGGACTCCCAAGGCCATATCACCATCAGCGGTTTCGAGGTCGTGGTTCCCGCGGTCCAGGGCAATCCTTGGGAGGAATTCACCGCGAATAGCCCTCTTGGCGTCATAGGATCCATCGCCAGCACCGGAAACGCTTGGAATGCTGACGAGCCGATGTATATGACCGAGGATGGCACCAGACACGTTGCCAAGAACATCAAACTCACCACTTCTGACGAGTTCAAGATCAGAACTCTCAATTCCTGGAACGATGTGGATCTTGGAGGTCCTGGCAGCGAGAATTACGTGGTGGAGATCGGCTCTCCGTTCGAGGCGACAGCGCAAGGAAAGAACATCATGGTACCTGCGGAAGGCAGCTATGATATCCTATATGATTCCAATGAAGAAACCATCACTGTCACAGAGGCTTACCAGACTTATCCAGGTTACGACCAGACGAGCGTCTTGGGAGTTACCGGATCTATCGCCAGCCGTGGTATCAGCTGGGACAAGGATGTCTCAATGATCACTGATGGCGAGTGGCATGTGGCGGAAGGCGTTGAGCTCACCACTGCTGATGCCTTCAAGTTCCGCACCGCCGGCTCATGGAACGATGTTGATTTGGGTGGACCTGGTTCAGACGATCTTTATGTCGTTTCAATAGACATGGAGACCGAGGCGGTCGCCCAAGGAAAGAATATAGCTGTCCCTGAGGACGGAGTATATGACCTCATGGTCAATCCTTCCGCCGGTCTGTTCAAGGTCGTGCCTACTCTGGGCGGCCACAGCCTGCTTGTCGGAGAGGGCGGTGGCTCTACTGATCCCGGCGAGGACAAACCCGCCATCTGGTCTGTTATCGGACATATTGGAGAGACAGCTTGGGACGCGGACTTCGACATGACCAACACAGAGGGCGACATCTGGGTTCTCAGGAACCAGCCTTTCGCCGTTGGTGACGAGTTCAAGATCCGTCACGACCACGATTGGGGAGGTGATCTTGGCGGCCCTGAGGAGAACGCTCAAAGCACCATCAATCCCGATGATGTCTACGGTGTCTACGCTCCTGAGATCGGTACCGCTTTCGAGACAGGTTCCAAGAATGTCCAGATCCTTGAGGCTGGCAACTATGACGTAATCTTCGACTACGCCGCCAAGACCCTAAAGGTCGAGCGGCATGTCGCGGCCTACTCCCTCATCGGAACCATCAATGGGGATTCCTGGACCAAGGACATTGTCATGACAGAGTCTGACGGCATTTGGACCAGCCCTGTGGTGAACATCACCGGTGGTTTCAAGATCCGTTACGACTATTCCTGGGCGGATGAGAACACCTATGGAGTCGAGTCCGGAGCCACTGTGCAGGCCGGTACGCCGATAACTCTCGTCCAGCCCGGTTCAGACATTTCCCTGCCTGATGCTGGTGACTATAAGGTCAGCTTCAATCCTGAGACCAAGGAGGTTACGATTGTCGCTGTCGCGTTCCCCGAGCAGCTTTATATGATCGGAACCGAGTTCGGTAATTGGGATTGGAATTCGGACGACGTGGTCGAGATGACCCCTGTCCTCCATAATCCTGATTGGGGTGCCGAGGCTGAAGGCCAGTTCTGGACCGTCCGTTACATTTCCGCTGGTCAGGGCTTCAAGTTCAACTCCAAACGCGAGTGGGGCGGTGACTTCTGGGGTCTGACCACCAATGAAGGCTTCACCGAGGACGGTGGAAACTGTGTTGTGTCCGAGAGTGGATTCTACATGGTCCACGTTGATCTCAAACGTGAGATAGTCCATGTCGAACCCGCCCGGGTCTATGGCATCGGTGACTGCTTCGGCGGTTGGGACGAGGCCATGGAAAGCGCTCTGTTCCAGCCTTCGGTCAAGACTCTCAAGGCCACCGCGGCCTCTGAGGGCCAGGTCAGGATGTACGCTGCTTCCTCTATCGCCACTTCCGACTGGTGGACCCGTGAGTTCGTGTTCTTTGACGGCAAGATCGCCTACCGCGGCATGGGCGGCGACCAGGACAGGGTTACTGTCCTCAAGGGACAGGAGATCACCCTCAACTTCAACGCCGGCACCGCCGGTGTCGACGGGGAGGGCGAGGTCTCCGAGTTGCCCGAGTCCATGTTCATGATAGGTGAGGACTTCGGATCTTGGTCCTGGGATTCTGACGGGATTGTTGAGATGACGCCTGTCAATGGCAAGGCCGGTCAGTTCTGGGCGATCAGGTATATCGAGGCCAAGGAAACCGGAGAGGATGGTGATCATCATGGATTCAAGTTCTGCGCCCAGAGGGCGTGGAGCGGAGACTTCACCAATCTCGGCGAGGACAGCGGCTACACCGTATCCGGTGGCAACTGCTTCGTCGAAGAGAGCGGCGTGTATATGATCTATGTGGACGCTGACAATGGTAAAATCACCATCGAGAAGGCCAAGGTCTATGGCATCGGTGACTGCTTCGGTGGCTGGGAAGCCGAGCCCGTGCCCTTCACGATCGAGGGCGGCAAGGTGGTCGGAAAGACCCTGGCAGAAGGCGAGATCCGCATCTACGCTGACTGTTCGGTCGCTACTTCCGACTGGTGGACCCGCGAGTTCGTCTTCTTTGACGGAAAGATCGCCTACCGCGGAACCGGCGATGACCAGGACCGCGTCAAAGTTGAGGCCGGCAAGACCGTGACCCTCGACTTCAACGCCGGCACTGCCGTCGTTGAATAAAATTTCGGGCCGGAGTCCCTGACCGGACTCCGGCTTGCCAATTATACCGGATTTTATGAGAAGAGCCATATTCCCGTTGGCTTGCCTGCTCATTGTGGCTTCGCAAGCGTTCTCGTGCAAGGAAAAGGAGCCGGAGATCGTCCAGCAGACTCTTTCCGTCTCACCGACGACCCTGTCTTTCGAGCCGGAGGATGTCTCCGCCAAACTGGTTAATATCTCCTCCAACGCCACCTGGCTCGTTGAGCAGTCGGCCTCTTGGATCAAGGTGGACAAAGGCTCCGGCGACGGGAACGGCTCAGTTACCGTCACGGTCGAGGCGAACTCCGGGGATGACCGGAGCGGGACAGTCACCATCCACGGCTCATCCACCTTGACTGTCAAGGCCGCGCCGGATGTGGTGGTCACTGTCACACAGAGGGGAAAACATGTGGTGGAAGTCGTCCCTAATCCCGCTTCCTTTGACGGAAATAAAAGGGCCTCAACGACTTATCAACTCCTGATATATTCATTCGCCGACAGCGACGGCGACGGGGTGGGGGATTTCAAAGGCATCCAGGACAGGCTTGATTACCTCGACGGCCTGGGAGTCACCGCGCTATGGCTTTCCCCTGCCCATCCAACTTCTTCCTATCATGCCTACGATGTCAATGACTATTCCACTGTTAATCCGCTCTATGGTACTGAAGAGGATTTCAAGAATCTGATCGATGCCGCCCATGCGAAGGGCATCAAGATCTACATGGATTATGTCTTGAACCATTCAGGATCCGGAAACGACTGGTTCGAGGATGTCAAGGCCGATCCTGAGGGTAGCGCGTACAAGGATTTCTATGTGCTCTCCAAATCTCCGGACGCTGATGTGGCGGCCGGCCTGGTGGACAATTATGCCGGAGCCAGGTCTCCGGGGATGGGATCCTGGCACTCGCTCGGAGACGGGGATCTCGGCTATAAGGGGAAACTCCACTTCAAGGTGGATTGGACCAAGACCACAAAGACTGTCACGGTGACCGAGACAACCGAGGTGGCGCAATCATCGAACCCCGCGGCTAAAATGTGGCTATACATAGGTTCTGTCGGCAATGTGGGACTGTATGAGACTTCCACCAATATTTTTGAGATAACCCTGAATGTCGACACCTCGTGGGGTTTCCTGGTGAGGACAACAACGGACAACTCATGGCCTGCCGGGACCAAGTACGGAGGAAAAGCCGGGGATAGCCGGGTGACTTTCGGTCAGCCTCTCGCGCTTGACAACTCCACCGCGGCGGACATCACCTTCGGCCAGGCCACTTACTATTTCGCCAGTTTTGACGCCTCGATGCCAGACCTGAATTACGGTCCCTACGACAAGGCTTCCGAGTCGCCGGCTTTCCAGGCTGTAGCGGCCACGGCTGACAAGTGGATCAAGGACTTCGGCATCGACGGATTCCGCCTGGATGCCGTTCTATGGATCTACCAGAGCGTGATCAAGGCGAACCAGAGTTTCCTTAGCCAGTGGTACGACCACTGTAACGCCACCTATAAGGAGGCGGGTCATTCTGACAATATATTTATGGTCGGGGAGGCATGGGAGGACCATTCAACCGAGAAACTGTATTACAAGGGTATCCCGTCCTGTTTTGAGTTCAATTATTTCAGCCTGGTTAAATCCACCCTCGGTGGCAACGCGACCGGCTATGTGAGCGCAGTGAACACCTATCTCACTGAGCATAAGGCTCAGAGGGACGACGCTATAACCTCGATATTCATGACGAACCACGACCAGGACAGGGCGGCGAGCGACTTGGGTAAGAATGCCGCTAAGGAGAAGCAGGCCGCGGCATTGCTCCTGACAACTCCAGGAAAGCCTTTCATCTACCAGGGAGAGGAACTCGGCTATTGGGGCACCAAGGCGAATGGCGATGAATATGTCAGAACCCCTATCCTTTGGGACAAGGCCGGGAAGGATTGCGCCAAGAAGGGCGTCAACAACAAGGTGGACAATTCGATGCTCACTTCCGCCATCTCTGTCGAGGCTCAGGATGCCGACAGCGGCTCGCTCCTCAATGTGTACAGAACGTTTTCACGCCTCAGGAACACTTACCCTGCCCTGGCCGACGGCACCATGAGCGCCGCTCCTGTCAGCGGCTCTTCATTCGCCGCCTGGTACATGACTTCTTCCGACGGGCAGAAACTCCTGGTCGTCCACAATGTTGCTTCTTCGTCCAGGACGACGGCTGTTACTGACGACATGTCCAAGCCGGTGGCTCTTCTCGGCACCGCCTCCTACGAGGGCTCCAACCTCACCCTCGGCCCCAACTCTTCCGTTGTCTTTCAGTTGAAATAGTCATGTGTGATAGAAACAAAATACAAGTGATGAATAAGATAGACAAATTGCTGACTGTCCTTTTGATTGTCGCTGGATGTGCTGGTAATGTTGATAAAGGGTCGTTAGCCCTGGCGGACTGGACTGATGACGCCGTGATCTATGAGTTGAATGTGCGTCAGGCAACTGCCGAGGGCACTTTCGCCGCCGCCGAGGCGAAGCTTCCTGAGCTTAAGGAGCTTGGAGTGGACGTGGTCTGGATCATGCCCCTCTATCCGATCGGAGTTGAGGGCCGCAAGGGAACTCTCGGGTCATATTACGCGATAAAGGATTATTGCGATGTCAACCCCGAGTTCGGGACTCTTGCCGACTTTGATCACTTCCTAGAAGCCGCTCATGACCAAGGACTTAAAGTTATTTTGGACTGGGTCGCCAACCACACTTCGCCCGACCATCCCTGGGTGAGCGGGAAGGCCGCGGACTGGTACGTCCGTGACGCCGAGGGCAAGACCATTGTCGAGTACGACTGGACTGACATAGCCAAACTTGATTACGAGTCGAAGGACATGCGCGCCGAGATGGAGAAGAGCATGCGCTTCTGGCTGGACCGCGGGATCGACGGGTTCCGCTGCGATGTCGCTTTCCAGGTGCCCCAGGACTTCTGGACTGATGTGTTCTCTAAGTTCAGGAATGAATATTCCCGCAGGCTTTTTTTCCTCGCGGAAGGGGAGGAGCCCTGGCTCCATGAGGCCGGCTTCGACTGCACCTACGCCTGGAGGCTCCACCACCTGCTGAACGACATAGCCCAGGGCAAAGCCAATTCCGACAGTCTGCTCGCCTATGTCAAGTGGAATTCGGAGGAATACGGTGACACACACCGCCTTATGTTCACTTCCAACCACGACGAGAATTCCTGGAACGGAACGGAGTTCGAAAGGATGGGCGACGCGTGGAAGGCCATGGCGGTCCTCTGCTGGACCCTCCCGAACAGCCAGCCCCTCATCTACACTGGCCAGGAAGTCGGTTACAACCACCGCTTCGAGTTCTTCGAGAAGGATCCCATGCCTGACTGGCACCACAACGCCGCGACTGATTTCTACGCTTATCTCGATGACCTGAGGCACTCACATCCTGCTCTCTGGAGCGGCAACCAGGACTTCGATCTGGTCTCCAAGACGGACACAAGCATTTGTTTCAGAAGGACTTCCGGTGACGATGCCGTAGAGGTGAGTGTCCTGTTGAAATCTCCTTGGACATGGTCTGTTCAGACCGCTGACTCGAGGGTCGCCAGGGTCGAGCCGCCTTGCTGGTGGACCGGGATGAAGACTGACCTCCAGCTCATGGTTTATGGCGAGGACATCTCCTCATGGAATGTCTCGGTTGACGAGCCCGGCCTTAAGGTGACTGATGTCCACAAGGCCGACAGCCCGAACTATCTCTTTGTGGATGTGGCAGTCAGCCCTTCGGCGAAGCCCGGCGCTTATGATCTTATATTCACAAAGGGAAGCGATTCATTTAAAAAACCTTACGAGATTCTCGCAAGGGAAGAAGGATCCGCCGGGAGGACCAGTTTCACGACCTCCGACTTCATCTACCTTATCAACCCCGACCGCTTCGCCAACGGCGATCCCGGCAATGACAATACTGACGACACCTTCGAGAAAGCCAACCGGAAGGAGCCTTTCGGCCGTCATGGGGGTGATCTCCAAGGGATTATCGACCATCTCGACTATGTCGCCGATCTCGGTGCTACCGCCATCTGGTGTACCCCTCTGCTAGTGGACAACCAGCATGAGGAGTCGTACCACGGCTACGCCTGCGGGGACTACTACAGGATCGACCCCCGCTTCGGGAGCAACGCCCAGTACAAGGAATATGTCACCAAGGCGCATGAGAAGGGCATCAAAGTGATCATGGACATCGTGACCAACCATTGCGGCACGGACCACTGGTGGATGGGAGACCTTCCTTTCGAGGACTGGGTACACCAGTTCCCTGAATATACCAACACCAACTACATCTTCCCCTCGGCGATGGACCCGAACGCCTCCGAGTACGACAAGAATCTTCTCGTGAGCGGCTGGTTCGTGCCGATGATGCCGGACATGAACCTTGACAATCCATTTGTCCTCAAGTACTTCCAGCAGTGGGCGATCTGGTGGACCGAGTAC
>JAFVED010000185.1 GCA_017478125.1 Bacteroidales bacterium
CCGCCACGCTTGTCATGGTGGCTGCTTGCAATTCCGGAAAGACCTCCGGACCAATCAAAGTCAATGTCCCTGCCCGTCCCGCCGGACAGGAGAATGTCATCGGGCTGACAGTCCCCGCCATGGACACGGTCCGGATCGGTTTCATCGGACTGGGAGCAAGAGGTCCCTACGCCGTGGATCGCTACACCTACATCCCGGGAGTCAAGATCGTCGCCCTGTGCGATGTCATCCCCGACAATGTTGAGAAAGTTCAGAAGGCGCTGGAAGCCAGAGGTTTGCCAAGGGCGGCCGGATATTCGGGAGACACAGAGGTTTACAAACAGCTGTGCGAGCGGGACGACATTGACCTCGTGTACATCTGCACCGACTGGGTACACCACACTCCGATAGCGCTATATGCTATGGAACACGGCAAGAATGTAGCCTGCGAGGTGCCGATGGCCACTTCTCTTGACGAGATCTGGGCCCTTATCAACATGTCCGAAAAGACCCGGAAACACTGCATGATGCTCGAGAACTGCTGTTACGACTTTTTCGAGATGTCGTGTCTGGCGATGGCCCAGGCGGGTGTGTTCGGAGAGGTTCTCCATGTCGAGGGGTCATACCTCCACTACCTCGACCCCTACTGGGGCGGGTACTGGAACAACTGGAGGCTTGATTTCAACGAGCGGCATAAGGGAGATGTCTATCCTACCCATGGCCTCGGTCCCATAGCGCAGGTTCTTGGAATCCACAGGGGCGACCGCTTCAAGACCCTCGTGGCGATGGACACCAAGGCCGCCAACGGCCCCAGGGCCGTTAAGAGGCAGACCGGGCGTGACAGCGAGAACTTCCAGAACGGAGATGAGACCAGCACAATGATCCGTACTGAGAACGGCAAGACCATTCTCATCGAGCACGATGTCCTGACCCCGAGGCCTTACGACAGGATGTACCAGATTGTAGGAACCCACGGCTTCGCCGAGAAATATCCTTCCGAAAGGATCGTCCTCCGGGCCGACCAGTTGCAGGAGAATCCCGCCAATGAGGATCTCAGCGAGAAACATTTGAATGCGGAGGAGATGGCACAACTCCAGCAGAAGTATCCTAGCCCGATCCTTACTCCTGAGCTTGAGGAACTCGCAAAGAGGGTCGGCGGTCATGGCGGGATGGACTTCATCATGGACTACAGGCTGATCTATTGCCTGCGCAACGGGCTGCCTCTCGACATGGATGTCTATGACATGGCCGAGTGGTGCTGCCTCGCTGAACTGGGGTCGATCTCAATTGAGCATGGCAACATGCCCGTCGAGGTCCCGGACTTCACCCGCGGCGCCTGGAACCAGCTCAAAGGCTTCTCCTACGCCCTCGCGAAATAGGCCAGGGATATATTCCATAAGTACTTTACAGTTAAACACTTATGAAAAACGCGTAGCCTTTTCAGCTACGCGTTTTTCGCAATGCGCTAATAATCAAGTAGATGCAAAAGTGGATAGAGAGTTTTCAGTGAAAGAGCCGAGGGTGAGGTACTTCTTGTAAAGCTCCGCATAAATGGATCCACGGGCGGGATCGGGAACATATTCCCGTGAGAAACCGGAACTCATGGCATCGGACGCGTCCTCGACCTTTTCATAGACCCCGGCGGCGGTCGCGGCGAACATGGCCGCGCCAAGGGCGCAAGCCTGCATAGTCTTGCAAACCTTGATCGGCTTGCCGAGGACATCGGACATCACCTGCATCACGAAAGGAGATTTGAGGGCGATTCCGCCTATGCCGATAACTTCTTCTATCTAAACACCTTCCTCCACGAAACGGTCGTGGATGGCCTTCGTTCCGAAAGCTGTCGCCTCGACAAGGGCCCTGAATATCATCGGTGCGGTAGTTCCGAGCGTGAACCCGGTAATCGCCCCTTTGACAAGAGGATTGGCGTCCGGAGTACGACGACCGTTGACCCAGTCAGTGGCAAGCATGGCGCTTGCGGAGACCGGAATCTTCTCAGCCTCAGCCGTTAACGAAGGTATTATGTTCTCACAGGCCTCGGCCAAAGCCTCTCCTTCCAGACCGGACACCGCTCGAAGAGGCCACTCCAAAACCTTGCGGAACATCGCATAGACATCTCCGAAACTGGACTGCCCGGCCTCAAGGCCGATCATGCCGGGGATAACCGAGCCGTCCACCTGGCCGCATATTCCCCTAATGCATTTGTCCCCGATCTCCTCGTAGGGAGCGACCATCACATCGCAGGTCGAGGTTCCGATCACCCTGACAAGAGATCCGGGCTTGACTCCGGCCCCGACCGCACCCATGTGGCAGTCGAAAGCTCCGCCGGCGACCACGACGCTTACGCTGAGCCCCAACTTCGCTGCCCACTCGGGGCAGAGATAACCGACCGGCTTGTCAGCGGTCTCCGTGTTCTCGAACAGCCGGGATCTCCAGCCGGAAAGAAGCGGATCGATCCCGGCAAGGAACTCCTCAGGGGGCAGTCCACCCCATTTCGCGCTCCACATTGACTTATGGCCCTGGGCGCAGCGGCTGCGGACGATGTCACGGTGGTTTGTGACCCCGGTCAGGACGGCCGGCAGCCACTCGCAGCACTCCACGATTGTGCTGGCCTTCGTGGCGATCTCCGGCGAGTTTCTAAGAATATGCAAAGCCTTGGCCCAGAACCACTCGGAACTGTAGATACCACCCTCATACATGGAATAATCCACATCGGAAGCCTTGCAGGCGGCGTTGATCTCCTCCGCCTCCTTGATCGCTGTGTGGTCTTTCCAGAGGACGAACATGGCATCCGGATCGCCGGCATATTCCTCGCTCATGGCGAGCGGAGTACCTGTCGCATCGGCGAACGCCGGAGTGGAACCCGTTGTGTCAAAGGCTATTCCGACAACATTGGGAGCCACTTCCGGAGCGCATTTGGACAAGGCGTCCTTGACAGTGAACTCCAGAACCTCAAGGTAATCCTTGGGATGCTGTCGCCACTGGTTGGCCTGCGGATCGCAGTAAAGTCCCCTTGACCAACGGGGATAGTTCTTGACGCTGGAGGCGAGGATCTCCCCCGTCCCGGCGTTGACCACGACCGCCCTGGCGGAATCAGTGCCGTAGTCCAATCCGATGACATATCTTGCCATATTACTTCAAAGCTTTTCCGATAAGGTAATATATCTCATTGATTTTCAAATCCCTCTTTACTCCCTCAAGAGTCGTGTCCGTGCCGATCTTGACCATCTCGATGTCGGCGATCTCGGCGTAGTCCTCCCAATACTCGGGAGTGAGGTCGTATGAGAAGCAGGAGTGGTGAGTGCCTCCGGCCATCATCCAGGCGGCGGCCCCTACTTCGAAACTCGGCCTCGGGATCCACAGGGCGGAAGCCACAGGAAGTTTCGGAAGCGGCTTAGGCTCAATACAATCCACCTCATTGACGACAAGACGGAAACGGCCGCCCATGTCAACAACCGTCACTGTCACTCCGTAGCCTGTCTTGCTTGTGAACACGAGACGGGCGGTCGGGGTCTTGCGGATTCCGATCCCGAGTTCATGGACTTCCAGTTTTGGCTTGTGGGCGGCGATCAGCGGGCAGACCTCCAACATGTGGGCCTGCAGGATGGACGAGCGCTCCCCAGCGAAATTGAGGGTATAGTCCTCAAGGAAAGAGCAGCCTTCTGAAAGTCCCCTGGTCATGAACCAGACAGTCCTGTAAAGGGCCGCGGACTTCCAGTCTCCCTCAGCACCGAAGCCGTATCCCTCCTCCATAAGTCTCTGTGAGGCAAGGCCGGGAATCTGGTCGAAACCACGGCCGGTCTCCTCGACATTGACATCGCCGAGATCATCGAAATTGGTGGTGAAACCCTTGGCGTTCTTAGCGTTAAGGATAGCCCTTAATGTCAGTTCCGCCTTGGCTGAACGCCATATCTTGCAATAAGGAAACGAGCCTTTCTCCTCCAGAGAGGCCTCATGGTCATATAGTCTGAAATATTCCCCGACCAGGGCATCCACATCAGCGTCAGCGACCTTGTCGAAATATGTCATCAACTCGCTGAACGGCACATAATCAACATGATAGCCAAGACGCATCTCAGCCTCGACCTTGTCTCCGTCGGTCACGGCGACATTATTCATCTGGTCGCCGAAACGTAGGATCCTCATGTCCTTAGAGTCGGCCCAAGCGGCGGCCACACGTTCCCAGACAGCAATATGACCGAGGGTCTTGGGCTCTTTCCAATAGCCGACCACGGTCTTGTGGTTCTTGCGCATCCGGGCGAGGATGTGGGCATATTCCCTGTCACCATGAGCACTTTGATTCAGGTTCATGAAGTCCATGTCCATGGTGTCCCAAGGAATCTCCTCGTTGTATTGGGTGTGGAGATGCAGAAGCG
>JAFVED010000186.1 GCA_017478125.1 Bacteroidales bacterium
CTTTTCTGGCCTTGATGCGGCGGGCAAGCCCGCTGCATCTCTTGTATTGCTTGACTCTGTTACGATTGACCTACGTTCGTTGCACTTCTATCTTGAATGTTTAAAATGCCCGCAACTCTTTTTCTTTTTGCCGATGTCCGGGGCAGAGGCTTTCCAGCAGGGCGTGGAACCCGGGTCCGTGGTCCGGGTGGCGGAGGTGGCAGAGCTCGTGGAGAAGGACATAGTCCCGGAGATCTTCCGGCACCCTTACAAGGTTGAGGTTCAGGTTGATATTGCCTTTCCTCGAGCAGCTTCCCCAGTTGGAGACGTTGTTCTTGATCCTGACCTGGTTATATTCAAACGAGTGCAGGGAGGCAAGCTCTGCCAGCCTGGCGGGAAGGATCCGCTTCGCCTCGGCTCTCCAGACTTCTATTTCCCCGGGGGTGGGAACCGGCTCGTCTTTCAGCCTTTGTCTTTGTCTTTCAAGTGTTTCCAGTACCCATCCCTTTTTCTCCAGAAAAAACACCAACCCTTGTCGGTATGTGACGGACCAAGGCATGGAGACCGACACACCCCGCCTTGGGCTTACCCTCAAGGTGATTCTCCGGGACCTGCGGTTCTTCCGGAAAACCACTTCCCCCACATCAGGATCACTGTAAATCGATGATGTCACAGTTGCCTTGAGGGTCTTGGAGATCTATTTTCCGGAGATAATCTGTCAGGAACCACAGGATGGCGGCGCTGACCACGAATATGATGACGTACGTCCACGTCGGCACCACTTCCAGGATGCTCTTGGCTTCCTTGAATGAGTCCGGCGCGAACTTGCCGGTCAGCACCGCGGTGGTGTTGTTGACGCAGTGCATCAGCATAGTGAGTTTCAGAGATCCGGTCCGGTAATACACGTAACCGAGAAGACACCCGATGGCGAAGGCTGTGATGCCCTGCCAGAGGTTGCCGTGGATGGCCGCGAAGAAGATCGCGGAGATCACGATCGCGAGCGCGGGGCTCAGACCCCTTGACCTCTCGCCCTCCAGGCGGGGGCTCTTGGACCCGAAGTTGAGGAGTCCCCTCAGGACCACACCCCTGCACAGCCACTCCTCGCAGACGGGAGCCATAACGCACATGGTCAGCAGATTGGCCCAGAGCGGTCCTTCCATCATCTTGGCCATCATCTCTATCACACTCCCTTCTGTATCTGGAAGGTGTTGGTTCACAACCTCCAGGATCATCCCGGCGGCCAGCGTGCCCACAGCGGCGGCAACTGCCAGCAATGCCCCTCCCCATTTGCCGAAGTGATCGCTGTCGAGGGCGTAGCCTGTTTCGAAAGCCATGTTCCTGGAGCTCTTGATCCTCACGTAGATGAACACCGCGACGAATTGGAGCGGGTACATGATGATCATGATGTAATACATCGGAATGCCTCCGCCCAGCATCAGGGGAGCGGTTACGATTCCGGCGATGATCATTCCGACCAGGAACCAGCCCAGGATGGCGAACAGTCCTCCCACGTCCGGGGTGTACCAGGAGCAGGAGGACAGAAGGTCGTAGTTCTTCTCGACTTTTCTCGGTTTGAAAAATAACATGGCGACAAAGGATCTATCTCTTCCAGAGCGGGGTGGGGTAGAAGCCCTTGCCGGCCAGTTCCTGGAACTTGGCGACGACGCCGGGGCGGTCTTCTTTATAAGTCACCCCAAACCAGCGGGCGGGAGTGGAGAGTACCTCGCACTTGTAGCCGTGTTCCCTCATTATGACATCTACGGCATAGGGGATATAGTACTCTTTCTTAAGCTCTAAGATATTGGCCTGTAGGAACTTCTCGAAAACCTCCCCGCTGAGTTTGAAATAATCAGGGGTAAAGCCCCACATGTTCATTGAGCAGAGGGCCTTGGCGTCGACCTCGACGTGGGTCTCACCTGAGACTGTGTTGTCTCCGTAGACTTTCCCGTCCTCGTCCTTGCCGACATTGACGAACTCCACGACACTCGTCAGGCTGTTGTTCCCGTCGTAGTGGCAGATGCCGCGGGACACCTTGCCGTATTCCGAGAGGGTGTTGTCCAGCTCGAATCCGACGATGGAGCATACTCCCTCACTTCCCTCGTGGCCCTTCAGCCAGTCGGCGATGATCTTGAAGGATTCCTTGCCGTAGTAGTCATCTCCGTTGATGACCGCGAAAGGCTCCTGTATCACATCCTTGGCCATAAGCACGGCATGCGCGGTCCCCCATGGCTTCTGACGCTCCGGGTTAAGGGTGAATCCCGAGGGGATCTTGTCCAGTTCCTGGACGACAAAATCAAATTCCAGCGGTGTGCCGTCGGGGCAGAGTATCCCGGAATACTTGTTCCGGACCGTCTCTTTGAACTGCTCCAGGAAATATTCCCTGACTATGTAGACGACTTTGCCGAATCCGGCCTCGACAGCGTCGTAGATAGAGTAATCGATTATGGTCTCGCCGCTTGGGCCAAGGCCATCCATCTGTTTCAGCCCTCCATAGCGGCTTCCCATTCCGGCCGCGAGCACAAGAAGAGTAGGTTTCATATCCAAAGTTTATTTTTTCTTACAAAAATAATTATTTTCGCGTTAATAACGTATTGGGCGGATGGGAAAGTTCAAGGACATATGGAACAGGGACAAAGACGGCAGGAACGCTGGGAAACGCTCCTTTATCCGTTATTCCATAGTGGCCACCGCCATTTTCTTTATCCTGGTGGGTTTTGTCAACCAGAACAACATTGTGCGTTGGATCAGGGCCGGAGCCGAGATCAGGCGCCAGGACAAGCAGATCGAGAAGTATTCCAAAGAGATCAAGATCATGGATTCACAGATCCATGGCCTGACTTCGGACAAAGATTCTCTCGAGCGGTTCGCGCGTGAGAATTTCGGTTTCGCCGAGCCCGGCGATGACGTCTATCTCGTCGAGTAGGGATTCTCAGATGCCAGTGTAGGTCCAGGGCGAGACGGCCCTCATCTCGGCTTTGACATCCTCGCTGACATCGAGGGTGCCGATGAAGTCCGAGATTGTTTTCTCGTCAATGGCCGCCCCGGTCCGGGTGAGCGCCTTGAGGGTCTCGTATGGATTTGGATAGCCTTCCCGGCGCAGTATGGTCTGAAGGGCCTCGGCGACCACCGCCCAGTTGCGGTGGAGATCGGCGTCAATGGCATCCTTGTTTAGGATCAGCTTGCCCAGCCCTTTTTCCAGGGAGGCGAACGCTATCATTCCGTGGGCGACGGGCACGCCCATGTTCCTTTGAACCGTGGAGTCTGTCAGATCCCTCTGGAGCCTGGAGAGGGGGAGTTTCATCGAAAGGAAGGTCAGTGTGGCGTTAGCCATCCCGAGGTTCCCCTCGGCATTCTCGAAATCTATCGGATTGACTTTGTGCGGCATGGCTGATGATCCCACCTC
>JAFVED010000187.1 GCA_017478125.1 Bacteroidales bacterium
CGACGCCGGTACCACGATGTACTCCCAGGATCTTATCGACAATTTCGAGCAGTATCACCTGAAGGATCCGGACACCTATCCCGACACGGACTGGATGGGTGAGGGACTTAAGAAGTCCACGACTCACCAGCGTCACTCGTTCTCCCTTGTGGGAGGCAGCGAGAAACTGCGCACGAGCACTTCCATCAACTACTATGACGGCAATGGCCTGAGCATGGGCAAGAGATTCCAGAGGTACACTGTCCGGTCCAACAACGACTATTACATAAACAACTGGATCCACGCCACCGCCGACATCAACTTGGTCCAGGGCAACTACAATTATGCCCTCTTCCAGGAAGGTTCTGTCTTACAGTCCCTTATGTACCGCGCTCCGATCTACCCGGTCTATTACTCCACGGGAGAGTATGCTTATGGCAAGAGTGGAGACAACTCCATAGCCGCCATGGATCTGGGCGGAAAGGCCGAAAGCGATTTCTATAAGATCAGCGGGAAGCTGCAGGTCGATTTCACTTTGTTCAAGGGTTTCACCTTGAGTGCCGCCGCCGCTCCCACATATTATTTCCGTTACGGTAAAACCCATCGTAAGAAGTTCCAGCTCAATGATGGTGGAGTCTACAAGGATGCGGCCCAGTTCAGCTCGACTTCCGTGAGTGAGACCCGCAACAACAGCTCCGACCTCACCACCCAGCTGTATGCCAACTACAAGATAGACCTTGGAGGTCACTCCATCAGCGCTATGGCTGGTTATGAGGGATTCCAGACCCAATGGGAGAACCTCGGAGCCTCCAGGACGAACTATTCCCTGGACAACTACCCTTACCTCAATCTCGGACCTGAGGATTTCCAGTACAACAGCGGCACTGCCGGCCACAACGCCTACAACTCCGTGTTCGGTCGTCTGATGTATTCCTTCTCCAACCGTTATCTGCTTCAGGCGAATGTCCGCGCGGACGCGTCCTCGCGCTTCGCGAAGGGCTACCGTTGGGGTGTATTCCCTTCAGTCAGCGCCGGTTGGGTCATCTCTGAGGAGCCCTGGTTCAACAATAAGGGTGCCTTCAACTTCCTCAAATTACGCGGTTCGATCGGTCAGTTGGGAAACGAGCGTATAGGTAGTGAGTTCCCTTACATGGCTACCCTCTCTGTCGGTACCAGTTATATTCCGACCGGAGGTTCCTCGCCGGATATGGCCCAGAACGTGAAGCAGGTCGACTACGCTTTCAACGACATCACTTGGGAGACGACCACCACATACGGCGCCGGAGTTGATCTGGCCATGCTCAGGAGCAGGCTCCACTTCACCGGTGATGTCTACTACAAGAAAACCACGGACATGCTGCTCCAGATAGGTTTCCCCTCTTACTTCGGATTCAATGCTCCCCAGAACAACGCGGCGGACATGAACACCAGGGGCTGGGAGTTCTCCATCTCTTGGAACGACCATGTCGGAGACTTCAACTACGGGGCGTCTTTCAACCTGTCCGACTACCGCTCACGCATGGGCTATATGGCTGACAGGCAGTCGATCAGCGGGAACAAGATCACTGAGGAAGGATCGTATTTCCAGGAGTGGTACTTGTACGAGAGCAAGGGCATCATCCTCAATGAGGCCGCTATGACCGGAAGCGACGGGAACAAGATCCCTGTCCTCACCGCGAGCGACAAGCCCGGTTGCCTCCAGTTCGTCGACCAGGATGGAGACGGGATCATCAGCGCTTCCGGGGACCGCGTCTACAGTGGCAACTCTCTTCCCGAGCTTCAGTATGGAGGAGCCTTCTGGGCTTCTTGGAAGGGCTTTGACTTCAACTTGTCCTTCCAGGGTATCGGCCACCAGCTCTCTTATTGGACATGGCCTGTCACCCCGTTCAACCTCCAGGCCTACGCTTCTCCGAAGAATGTCATGGACAGCCACTGGAGTCCCTTCGCCACAGACGAGGAAAACGCCAAGGCGAAATACCCGATGCTCTCCACCAACACGACAAACATCTACGCTGGAAGCGACTTCTGGCTCTTTAACGGAGGTTATCTGCGTGTGAAGGACATCACTCTCGGATATACCATACCCGCTTCCATCACAAGGCGTATCAAGATTGACAATCTCAGGCTCTACGCGTCCGTAAATGACTTGCCTGCCTTCTCCAAATATCCGAAGGGATACGACCCTGAGTGGAACCGCAGCGGAGACTTGCTGCTGACTTCTTTCCTGTTTGGTGTTAACGTCACTTTCTAAATCAAGGAGATCATGAAAAATATATTCAAATATACCCTTTGCGCCGCCGCTGCCGCTGTTCTAGCCTCCTGCGCTGATCTTGACATCAAGCCTTTGTCCGAGCTCGCTACCGGTAACTGGTACACCAGTGAGTCGGAAATCGAGATGAGTGTCGACGATTGGTACAGGCCGGATTTCTTCCAGATCGATGAGTTCTATTGGAGTGACGACTGTCTCTACAGGGACCGTGAGAACGAGATCACCCTTGGAACCATCAACTCCCAGACCGGTTTCGTGGAGACACGCTGGTCCAATTGCTACAAAGCCATCAGCCGCGCGTTCGGTGTCATCGCCGCTCTTGAGAGCGGGACTGCCGAGAGCCTTTCCAAGGACAAGTACAACCAGTTCCTCGGAGAGTCCTGGTGCATGATCGGGTTCAGCTATGGCCAGCTGGTCACTTATTTCGGCGACTGCATCCTGGCGAAAGAGTCGATGGAGCTGGATGACGCCTACAACGCTACCCGCTCCCCTAAAGAGGAGGTCATAAAGTACGCTTACGAGTGCCTCGACAAGGCCGCCGAGTTGCTTCCGGCCTCATATTCGGGACGTAAGCGCCTGACCAAGGGCGCGGCCCTGGGCTTCAAGAGCCGCTTCGCCCTGCAGGTTGGGGACTGGGCCACTGTCGTGGACGCCAGTGAGAAGTGTATGGCCCTGGGCGTGTACTCCTTGCATTCCAACTACAAGGATCTGTTCACCTCCACTGACTCTCCTGAGCTGATGTTCTTCTTCCAGGGAGATCTCAGTGTGCCTTATGGCGTGGGTCCTTTCTCCAATGTGAGGAACTTCACCTTGAGAACCCTTGGAGCGCACACCAACACAGGACCTTCCTACCAGCTCTACAGCTCTTATCTTTGCGTCGATGGTCTGCCGATTGACGAGTCTCCGCTCTATGAGCCCAAGGATCCGTTCCGCGACCGCGACCCTCGCATGGCTTACACGATCCAGCCTTTCAAGACCCCATATTCGCCTGATTATGAGGACTATCTGAATGCCCGTGAGGACGGTACCTTCGCCGAGAAGTATCCGGATTACCTCTTCATCGGGACTGTCGAGTACACTCCCAATCCCTATGTCACGACGGTCTTTGACGCCCGCTCCAAGACGCTGGTCACCACGTCCGACACCAAGGCCACGCAGCTGCACTCTGTCTACACCGGACTGCCTTTGAGGAAGTACACGAAGCCCGCGTGGGCTGACTTCGCGAGCTATAACCTCTGCGCCGACAATGTCTTTCCTTACCTTCGTTACGCCGAGGTCCTGATGAACTATGTGGAGGCGAAGAATGAGCTTGGGACCATCACGCAAGCCGATCTTGACAGGTCCATCAATCTGGTCAGGGAGCGCGCTTACGCCGGGACCGGAATCGATTACCCGCGCGTGGTGGTGGCCGACCAGGCATCCCTGCGCAAGATCATCCGCATGGAGCGCCGTATGGAGTTCGCTTTCGAGAACACCCGCTACCGTGACATGCTTCGCTGGCGTATCGCTGAGAAGGTCTACAACACACCGTCATACTATCTCCCGAGGGTCTGGTCCGGAAGCGCCGCGTGGAACGGCAAGCGAGGAGCGGAATCCAACGCTGAGCTCTCTGAGGATTTCATCAAGCTCCTTGACAACTGGGACAATGGAGAGTATCCGTTCGGAGGCATCCCGCCAATTGACGAGAACGGTCTTCCTGACTTGAGCGCCCAGGAGAAGGCCGGCTACATCGCCGTCTTCGCCAACAGGTTCTTTGACGGGAGCAAGAATTATCTGTGGCCTGTCCCGGCGAATGATATCCTCGTCAATCCGAATATCACTCAAAATCCCGGATATTAATTGTATCTTGCGGATCGCTATGAGAAGAAGTCTTTTATTGGTTTTTTGCGTGTCGTTATCCCTGGCATCCTGTGTCAGGGGTAACGATGTTTGCGTTTATGGCGGGTCTTCCGCGTGTGCCACGGCCGCGTTCTCTGCTGCCAAGCTGGGGAGCGATGTCACCGTCATCTGCCCTGATGTCACTATCGGAGGTATGACGACAGGTGGCCTTGGCCAGACTGACATCGGCAACAAGCAGGCCGTGATCGGACTTTCGAGGCAGTTCTACCGCAAGCTCGGAGCCCACTACGGGAAGCTTGAGCAGTGGTTGTTCGAGCCCCATGTGGCGGAGGAAATATTGATGGAATATCTCGACCATCCGAGGATCAAGGTGATGCGCGGCTGGTGTCTGGAGTCTGTCGATAAAAAGGGAACCAGGATAGTATCAATCACTTGCAGGAGCAGGGAAGGTCAAAGGACCACCATAAAGGCCGACCAGTTCATCGATTGCTCCTATGAGGGCGACCTGATGGCAATGGCAGGTGTGAGTTACAAGGTGGGCCGCGAGGGCAATGAGGTCTACGGAGAGACTTACGACGGGGTGCAGATGTCCATCCAGCACCAGTTCGTGGACGGGATTGATCCTTTTGTCGAGAAAGGCAACCCCGAGAGCGGTCTTCTCTGGGGAATCAGCGACTGGAAACTTCAGGAGACCGGTTCCGGGGACGATTATGTCCAGGCCTACAACTACCGTATCTGCCTGACGGATGTGCCGGAGAACCAGATCCCGATCCCGAAGCCGGAGAATTATGACCCTTCGATGTACGAGCTGCTGGTGAGAGTGTTCGAGGCCGATCCCGACCCCCAATTGGGCAACTATTTCATTTGGAGCCGGATGCCCAACCACAAGACCGACATCAACAACCGCGGGCCTTTCTCCACGGACATGATCGGGATGAACCACTCTTATCCGGAGGCCTCCTGGGAGGAGAGGGAGGAGATCCTGAAAGCCCACAAGGACTATACTCTCGGCTTGTTCTATTTCTATATGAACGATCCGAGGGTGCCGGAGAACCTGCGGAATGAGGTCAGGCGCTGGGGATTGCCGAAGGACGAGTACACCAGGACAGATCATTGGACCCACCAGCTTTATGTCCGCGAGGCGAGAAGGCTTGTGGGCGAG
>JAFVED010000188.1 GCA_017478125.1 Bacteroidales bacterium
GGTTGTTATGCGCACGGACAAACTGAAAGGGCACCTGGCTATTGGGGCGGCGTACACCATTTTCGGACTGAACTTGGTGTTCTGCAAGGATATAGCCAACTTTGGAACCATCTCCCCCTATGTCCTGTTCACCCTCAGGGCCTTCGGGGCGAGTGTCTTGTTCTGGTCGCTGTCGGCGTTCATGCCCAAGGAGAAGATCGAAAGGGGAGACTACTGGAAGATAGCGGCGGCTTCGCTTGTGGGGTTGTTTATCCCGCAGATGACTTTCCTCATGGCCATCACTATGTCTTCGGCCATCGACACGGCCATCATCAGCACTCTCGGGCCGATCTTCACGATGTTTTTCTCCTTCCTTTTCCTTGGGGAACCCATCACTGGGAAGAAAGCCGGGGGAGTGGCCCTGAGTTTCGCAGGAATCCTTTTCCTGATATTCAATTCCGTACATGCCGGAGGAGCTGAGGTGACTTCCCCGATGGGAATAGTCCTGCTGCTGTTGAACAGCCTCAGTTTCTCCCTGTACCTCGGATTGTTCCGGCCGCTGATCAGCAAGTACAGTGTCGTCACCTTCATGAAATGGACCTTCCTTTTCGCTCTGGCGGTGTCGCTCCCGATCTCTGCTAAAGGGTTGGTGACCACTGACTTCCGCTCGGTTCCGCTGAATGTCCGCTGGGAGATAGGCTTCCTGATATTCTTCGCCACTTTCGTAGCTTACTTCCTGATCCCGTACAGCCAGAAACTCATCCGGCCCACTCTGGTGAGCATGTATTCCTATCTCCAGCCCATAATCGCCGCGGTGGCGAGCATCTGGAGCGGGATCGACGCCATGACCTGGCAGAAGATCCTCGCGGCTGTCCTGATTGTCGGCGGGGTGATTCTTGTCAGCAGGAGCCGGGCGCTGGCCAGCCCTTCGCCTGGGCGGTGAGCAGTTTTCGTTTTTCGGCGGAAAACCGTTATATTTGAGGACAAGAATAAACATCAAGAGATATGGCAAGAAAGAATTTCGGGGCGAAGCCCTACTCCTACCCTCAGCCTGTGCTGATCATCGCCGCTTACGGCGAGAATGATGTACCTTCCGCGATGAACGCCGCCTGGGGTGGCATCTCCGACTACAAGGAGATCTCGATGGACCTGAGCAAGGGTCACAAGACCGTCAAGGATCTCCGCGCGAGGGGAGCCTTTACCGTCAGCATGGGTACCCTCTCCCAGATGGTCGCCTGTGACTATGTCGGGGTCGTCTCCGGCAACAAGGTTCCGGACAAGGTCGCCCGGGCCGGTTGGCACGTGGAGAAGTCCGAGTTCGTCGACGCTCCTGTCATTCAGGAGCTTCCGCTCACTCTCGAGTGCCGGCTCATCTCCTACGACGAGGAGACTGGGATCCTGAAAGGGGAGATCGTCAATGTGAGCGCCGACGAGAGCGTCCTGGACGGGAACGGCAATGTCGATGTGAGAAAACTCCAGCCGATAACCTTCGACCCGTTCAACAACAAGTACATAGTCTTGGGAGAGGTCGTGGGGGACGCTTTCAAGGCTGGGTTACAACTGAAGTGAGAGTGGGCTAACCCTTGCTAATCCTGCGAATATTGCCTATATTTCGGGAACATTTGTTGATCCGGACCGCATAGAAAGTTCCTGTTTTGCTTGAAGCCTTCGGGCTTTGTTCCTACTTTCCGCGGTCCTTTTTTATATGCCTATGCATCCGGTCCTCATAAAGTTCTTCAAGGCGGCAACCGGCTCCGCGCCTCTTGTCAAAGATCCGGAAGTCCTTCAGACTGAGGCTCTTAAAAGGGGCTACATGATCCATCCCGACATTCTTAACGAGGATGTCGCGGCGTTCGTGAAGTCTGAGTCCATCGACCCCAACTCGACTTTCTACAAGGCCTGGGACGATGTTGTCTCGAAGAGCAGGTGGGAGCTGTTCCTGGACCAGGTGGCCCATTACGTCTCTACCTACGGGTCCGGCTACACTATGGAAGGCAACGGCTATGTGCCGAACGACGGGGCCGAGCCTCCCCAGATGACCCGCTACACCCTGATCAGGCCGATCTCCGAGGATGAGCTATACGATCGCTGTGTCGGCCTCGTGTCTTCCGGAATAGCTCTTAACTCCCTTACGGTCAAGGCAGTGTGCGAGGCGATTGTGGACTATATCACACAGCGTCCTGAGGCTGAGGTCGACATCGACTCTGTGCGCAACCGGGAGGCTCTCTCAATCCTCTCTTCCGCCCTCGGACAGAGACCAAGCGATCCTGTGGCATTGCTCCGTTTCATCGTTTACGAATCGACGGGGGTGACTCTCCTGATCAAGAACGCCGACCTGGTAGGACGTATAAAGCGTACCGCCAACCAGTTTGATTTCAATAAGTTGACTGAGGAGGAGAAGGATGCTCTCGCCACTGTCTTCTACCGTTTCAAAGATCTGCTGCTGGCCTTCAGGACCCATGAGACCAGGTTCTTCGACACCGTCAAGAAGGAGATGGTGACCGAGCCTTCTCCCTCCAGGAAAGTCATCAACCAGATCCGGCGGCGAGCCGAAAAGCTCCACAAGCCCCTCAGGCCTGGATTTTGGGAGACTGTGCTAGCTGGGGAGCGTCCCCTGGAAGAGGTTGAGAGCCGTCTTGACAGCATCAGCGCCTTCAAAACCGTGTCCCTGCTCCAGACCGTCAGGGAGCGCCTCCTGATGATGGACTCTCCTTCCAAGAGGATGTTCCTTATCCGCGACGGGAAGGCCTTCGTGGCGCCTGTTGAGGAGGAGGCGTTCAAAGGATTGCGGGAATATTATTCCTCGTTGGCAAGCCTTTTCGAGCGCCGTCTGGTCGGGATCCTGTCTCCTAAAGCCTGCGCGGTGAGGTTCCCCTCGAAGATGACCCTCTCTTGCCCGACCTCGGAGAAAAACTTCATCGGCAACTATCCCTTCGGCTCGTGGTATCCTCTGAGTGAGAATAATTTCTTCGGGATATACTGGCGAAACGAGTGGGGAACCCGTGATTTTGACATCAGCTTTGTCAGCCTCGGCGGGACCAAGATCGGCTGGAACGCCGATTACCACGATCCCGCTCACGCTGTCTATTCCGGAGACATGACCAACGCCGATCCTGAGGCCAGCGAGATTTTCTATTGCAAGGGAACCTGCGACGACGGGATCATATTCTGCAACCGTTACAACGGGGAGGAGGGGAGTCGTTTCCGTTTCTTCTTCGGCCAGCAGGAGATAACAGACTTGAGACAGAATTACATGGTCGACCCGAACAGCGTCGATGTCAACGAGGATGTCGTCTCCGGCCCTCGCCAGATGATGCTTGGAGCCGTATGTGGAGGGAAGATATTCCTGATGAGCTTCGGGGTGGGCAACGCGCGTGTCAGTTCCGGGATGGATGCCGCGGACAAGTCGGCCATCATCGCGAGAAAGGCGGCGTGTTTCGTGGAGCTGAAGCCGCTTCTCCTAAAGGCAGGATTCAGGGAAGCGGCTGAGGGAGAGCATGTTGAGCTTGATCTTGAGAACCTTCACAAAGACACCCTGATAAGGCTTTTCTCTGACTAGTCTTCCCCGCCCGTGTTGTCTTCCTTGCCGTCCTCCGGCTTGAAAGATTTGTACTTGAACCGGCGTATCTTCTGGGTGGCTGTCTTCTCAAAGTCTTCCCTCATAGCGTCGACCTCGCCTATGTTGGACTGCTTGCCGACACGCTTGTTGACATATTCCATCACCTTGTTCTTCCAGTTCTCGAGATTCTCGAAGAATTTCTCCTCTTTCTCGACGGCGTTCCAGTCAATTATCGCGTCGTCGAATTTGACGAGAGCTACAAGTTTGCCGTCCCTCTTGATGACGATGGACTCGTTGACCCCCCTGATGTTGTTGATCACCTGCTCGATCTCCTCTGGGTAGATGTTCTCCCCGGAAGGCCCCACGATCATGTTGCCGAGGCGGCCTTTGATGTAATATCTGCCCTTGGAGTCCACGCTGGCCAGGTCGTTGGTCCTGAACCATCCGTCGTCTGTCAGGGCCGCCCTGGTGCGTTCCGGATCCCGGTAATAGCCCAGCATCACGTTGTCGCCTTTGGCTATGATCTCCCCCTCGCCCGTCACCGGATCGACGTTCTGGAGTTTGACCTGGACATTGTAGGCTGGCACTCCTATCGAACCCACGACAGTCTTTCCGACGCAGGCGTTGGTGATCAGAGGCGCGGTCTCCGTGAGGCCGTAGCCTATGGCGTATGGGAAGCGTGCCTTGTTGAGGAATTCCTCGACTGTCGGATCCAGCTTCGAGCCTCCGACCCCGAAGAACTTCAGCTTGCCTCCGAATGAGTTGTAGAGCTTCTTGCCGATCAGCCAATACAGCACCCGCGGCATCTTCTCCCTCATCCACGACAGCGTTCGTCTCTTCTCGATCGTCGGCAAGACGCTGTTTTTGTAGACCTTCTCGATGATCA
>JAFVED010000189.1 GCA_017478125.1 Bacteroidales bacterium
GGTGATTACACGACCTGTATCAACGCCTGTAACGCCATCATCAACAGCGGCGCTTACAAGTTCATCGCCCCTGAAAACTGGGGTGGCCGCAACACCGGTTCCTGGACTGAGAAGGACGAGAACGGATGTGTGCAGATCGAGATGCTTCCCGAGAACAACGCTTTCACGAGCCTCCAGAAGAACCCTGAGGCCATCCTCGGATACAAGCTCACCTCCTCATACGCCAACACGACCATTTTCAGCCTCGCGAACCCGTTCTGCGGGTATTCCGGCAGCGGCACAATGCCTCGTATCGACGACCGCCTCTACAACAAGATCAATGACAACGACTGCCGCAAGGACGCTTTCCATAAAGAGAAGATCGGAGACTATGCCTACGCTACTCTTGTCCATGAGCTTCCTACCTATGTCGCCATGAAGTTCGCCGCCACCTACGGCCTCACCAACGACGGAGACGGACATGAGACCAAGGCTACCGCCGCGGCTCAGGAGGAGACCAAGTTCCGTCTCTCCGAGGTTTATCTGATGCTCGCTGAGGCTCAGAACGCCAGCGGAAACGCAAACGCTGCCAAGGAGACCCTGAACGCGTTGCTCGCCGCCCGTACAAAGGAAGGCGCCGAGACTCTCACATGTGACAACTATGGCAACAACTCCGACCTGACCGATTTCATCCGCCTACAGTGGAGAATTGAGATGTGGGGAGAGAACGGAAGGGAGTACTTCAACAACAAGCGTTGGGGCGTCGATGTGAACAGGAGCGGCTCTGAGGTCCACAAGGAACTCGGCAAGGACAATGTCACTTACTCCTACACCAAGATGACATGCCAGATCCCTGACAAGGAGACCCAGACCAACAAACTCTGCGAGAAGAACAACCTCGCGCAGTAATTGGAAGTAGTATGTTTGAAGAAGGGCAGCTGGTTGTTCAGCCGCCCTTCTTTTTTATAAAGCTCTCTATATGTGCAATAGGGTTTTGCAGGATGTTGTATATTTTTTATCAACAGGGATTGAGACTATAGGAATGGAGCCATATATACCGGAACCATCTGTAAAGCGCCGTCTTTACTCAGGTCTTTGGTATACATCAGGTAGCGGTCCCGGATTCTGTCTGAAGTCTTGTATCCCGATGATTTCACCTCGATGGGGCATATCTTCTGAGCCCTTGAGAGGATGAAATCTATTTCGTAATAGTGCTTGTTCTCGTCCGGGAAAGTATGATAGAACAGTTTGTTTCCTGAAGCAGTAAGCATCTGCGCTATCATATTCTCAGTTACTTCTTTGTCGGCAAAGGCCAGGGTGACAAAGAGACCGGTGTCGCCTACGTACATTTTGAAGGTGTCCCACTTGTCGGTCAGCGGTATCCTCCACTTCACCGATTACCGGGGTGATCTGATATCGACGTGCGTTCCCGGATAGCCGCGCAGGGATGGCCTTGAACAGGCTTGCCGCATTACCGGTGGGATCAATCTTGCAGAAATCCTCATCATATAGGCCGAGAATCTCCCGCTTGGTCGCATCCACGAGGGAAAGGTTTTGCGGCGAACACTGATAAGCGAACCTGTCTCAATATAATCGTACCGATGGTCTTTGACTTGTTTTTCTCCTTGCGCAAAATTTTTACAGGCTATTTTCGTTCAGTGCTTTTTCCATCGCATCCATGGCGTTGGTCTTGGCTTTTTCGGAGATGTCGATGTAGGGTTTCATGGATTTGTAATCGGCATGGCCGGTGATTTTCATTACAACCGGCGGGGCAACACCAGTCATCCTCTTTTATTTTGAAAGTATCTTTTTTTTGCGAATCTTAATTCCATTGAGTAATTTTGCTCAACGCATTGAGTAAAATTAAAACTAATGAGCTAACTACCTATGTATCAAAGGAAACAATACAGTGTATTATTTTCCAGAATGCAGGAAAAAAGGCGTTTTATCCAAGTGATTATGGGTCCGCGCCAGGTCGGTAAGACCACCCTGATAAAACAAGTTGTGGGTGCTTTGGACATTCCGTTTGTCTTTTATCCGGCCGATGCGGTCCCCACCTCCCAGATTAGCTGGATCAGCGACTGTTGGAATTCCGCGCGTGCCAAAATGCGCGTTGAGGGATTGAAGGAACTCATTCTGGTTATTGATGAGATACAGAAAATAAAGGGCTGGAGTGAGGTTGTCAAAAAGGAGTGGGACTCCGACACGTTTTTCGATGTCAACCTCAAAGTTATCCTCCTGGGCTCTTCACGCGTGATGTTGGATAAAGGCCTCGCCGACAGTCTGGAAGGTCGCTTCGAGCGCATCATCCTCTCGCATTGGTCCTTTGCCGAAATGCGCGACGCTTTCGGCTACACCTTGGACCAGTTCATCTATTATGGCGCCTACCCTGGCGCCACAGCACTCATTGGAGACGAAGAGCGCTGGCGCGACTACATCTCCGGCTCCATTGTCGACGCGACCATCAACAAGGACATCCTGGTCAACGAAAGTATCTCCAAGCCCGCGCTACTTCGTCAGACTTTTGAACTTTCGGCGGCATATTCCGGCATGGAATTGTCCTACAATAAGTTGATAGGTCAGCTACAGGATGCTGGAAACACAACAACCGTAGCCAATTACTTGAGCCTGCTGTCTCAGGCCGGTTTGCTATGCGCCTTGAACAAATATTCCGTTGACCTGGCCAGAAAGAAAAGCAGCGTCCCAAAACATCAGGTCTATAACAATGCCTTGAAGAGCATCTACTGCGAGAAACCTTTCGCCGTAGCCATCCAGGACCGTGCGCTGTGGGGCCGACTGTTCGAGTCAGCCATTGGCGCGCATATCATGAGCTATGCTTATGCTGGTGATTACAAGGTGTATTATTGGAGAACAAAACCTGGCAGCGAGGTGGATTACGTGCTGGAGAAAAAAGGGCGCGTCATCGCTATTGAGGTCAAAAGCAATAACACCACTGCCAATGAAGGTTTGGCCAAGTTCACAGCCCAATTCAAACCACATCTGGCGTTCATCGTCGGTGATGGAGGAATGACAGCGGAAGATTTCCTGAGCGCCGATCCTGCCGATTTATTCAAGTGACGGTACTTCAAGATTAATTGCTGGAAAGCTTTCTATTTGTTAAATTTGTGAGAACAAACACTCCCACATGGCTGACCCCCTAAAGAAATTGTTCAGGATCACCGCTCTTCCGCTCATCCTCTCATTCTTGATGGCAGAGGCGTGCGGGACCGCGTTGCCAGAAGAAACAGACTGGGGAAAAATCATCGAGTCTTATGTCGATGACGATCACCAGGTGGATTATCTGAAACTCTCCCGCCTGAACATGGCCCTCGCCGAGACAGGTCAGCTCACTGACAAGCTTTTCCACTACACCCAGGCGGGCTCGGACGGCATCCTTGTCCAATGGAACAGGGCCAAAGAGGCCGGAGAACTCCTGAGTGACACTTATTGGTCAATGGGTCACATCGCCCTCGCCCAGAGGATGGCCTTCGAGGCCACCGTCATGGATGAGAGGGATTTGAACCCGGAGATGACAAGGCGCCTTATAGAGACCAACCTGATCTATGGGGCATATCCGGTGGCCGGGAAATATATCGAAGCTCTCGGTAAGGACAGGGCTTGGAGACGGGTGGCGGAAAGTTACAGGGTATTCCTTTACAACGATGCCGCGGTTGATTCGGATCTGGTTCTCGGACCGAGAAAGAGATGCGTCCCGAAAACCGATTTCATTTCCATGGTCCGGGGAATTGACGAGGACCTGAAAGACATCATCCGTACCAATCCCGGCTACAACAAGGCTATCGAATATCTTGGAGCCATCTACCTGCTGAACTGCGAGATGGACAAGTTCAAGGAGATGGTCGACGAGTTCTACGGGACAGAGGCGCTGCCCGAGCTTCACGGCTCGTTCGCCGAGGCGGCATGCATGCTCTCGGAGATCCACAGGGGCTATTGGAAAACAGTCGGAGTGCCGGCAGAGACTTACAAAAGATATACAGATTTCAAGGCCAGACTGGGGAATGGGTTGTCACAGGACAAATACAAGGACACTTTCTGGTACTATATAATGAGGGTCAACAGCCAATGAGAAAGGTCACTTCATTGTTCGCGACAATCGCCCTGACAGCGGCCGCATGTGTCCCGAAGGTGGAAGAACCCGCCTCCGACGCTCCCGAGGCGGCGATATTCCCGGACTACAAGGAAGTGACAGTCCCGCCGAATATCGCACCACTCAATTTCTCCTTTGAGGATATTGACACCAAAGGCGTGGCTGTCCTCGAGAACTCCGGAGAGCGGCTGACGATACGCTCGAGAAAAGGAGAGTTCCATATCCCTGAAAACGACTGGCGCCGACTTACCGCCGCAGGCCCGGAGACCAAGGTGACACTTGCGGAGTACAGTGGTCGGAAATTAGTGACTCTCAAACCCTTCCATATTCATGTCTCCAAAGACACGATCGACCCTTATGTCGCTTACCGCCTTATCGCTCCGGGTTACGAGACATGGAACAAGATGGGGCTTTACCAACGCTGCCTCGAGAATTTCTCGCAGACCCCGATCATGACGAACGACAAGACCGACCGGAACTGCATGAACTGCCATTCGTTCAACACCAGGGATCCCGGAACCATGATGTTCCACATGAGAGCCCAGAATGGCGGCACCTATGTCTGGAAAAAAGGGAAGATTGAGAAGCTCAACACCAAGACACCGCAGACCATATCCGCGCTGGTCTACCCGTACTGGCATCCTTCCGGAGACTACATCGCGTTCTCCGTCAACGACATAGCCCAGGTTTTCCATTCCACGGACCCCAACAGGATCGAGGTCTATGACTATAAGTCCGATGTCGTGGTCTATGATGTCAACAACAAGCAGGTGTCCACCTCCCCGATGTTGACTGACACCACCCGCATGGAGACATTCCCCTCCTTCTCGCCCGACGGGAAAACCCTCTATTTCTGCTCCTCACCCTTGCCGGAAATGCCTCAGGGTTACAAAGATGTGAGATACAGCATCTGCTCCATCCCCTTTGACCCCGGCTCGTTCTCCTTCGGCGACAAAGTGGACACGGTGTACAACGCCGTCAGAAGCGGAAAGGACGCCACTTTTCCGAGGGTGTCTCCGGACGGGCGGTTCCTGCTGTTCTCTGAGACGGCGTACGGTTGCTTCGCGATCTGGCACAAAGACTCCCAGCTCCGGATGATCGACCTGGAGGACGGCACCTTCCGCGATCTCGATGGGATAAACGGCCCGGACGCTGACAGCTACCACTCCTGGAGCGGCAACAGCCGATGGATCATCTGGGCCAGCAGGAGGATCGACGGACTGTATTCCCGCCTCTTCATCGCCCACATCGACAAAGACGGAAACACCTCAAAACCATTCCTTTTGCCCCAGGAGAGCATCCGCCACGACAAAGATCTGATGAGATCCTACAACGTCCCGGAATTCATCTCGGGACCAGTCCTGTTTGACCAGGACAAGATGGCCGATGTGGCGAAGAACGACCATGGTATCAACGTGACTTTCAAATGACAAAACATATTTTTAAATCATGAAAAGAATCTTTTTATCCATCGTCTCGGCGTTGCTCGTCTTGTCCGCCGGCGCCCAGGAAAAAATCTACCAAGCCTCGTCTTTCGGCATCAGGTCCGACGGCGTTACACTCAACACCCGGTCGATCCAGGCCGGAATCGACTTCATCAGCTCCCACGGCGGCGGAGTTCTGGAGATCTCGGTCGGGCGCTATCTGACCGGTAGCGTCCACCTCAAGTCGAATGTAGAGCTGAGGCTCCTCGAAGGGGCGGTCCTGGTCGGGTCGACCAACCCTTATGACTATGACATGGTCGAGGGACACTACGGGATCCTCCTCGCCAAGGGTCAGAAGAACATCTCTGTCAAAGGCAAGGGAGTGATCGACGGACGCGGGGCTCAGTGCGCCTTGAATTTCCTGGACCAGGTCCACCTGGGCTACATCGACGACACCACAAAGTACGACAGGGTCACCAAAAGGCCGAAACTGATCTATTTCAGGGAGTGTGAGGATGTCGTGATCGAGGGCTTGAATCTCAGGAACTCAGCTGATTGGACTCTTGTCACTGACCAGTGCGAGAATCTCACGATCAGCGGGATCCTGATGGACAGCAAGAACTACTGGAACAATGACGGCCTGGACATCGTGGACTGCCGCCACGTATTGATAAAAGACTCGTTCATAGACGCTTCCGACGACGCCATCTGCCTCAAGTCCCACTCCGCCGAACATCTCTGCGAGGACATCGAGATCCGAAACTGCGTGGCCCGCTCAAGCGCCAGCGCCTTCAAGTTCGGTACCGTCTCAAGAGGAGGTTTCAAGAACATCCGGATCATCAACAACAAGGTGTTTGACACGTACCGCTCTGCCATCACGATAGCCTCGGTCGACGGTGCGGAGATCGAGAATGTCCTGGTCGACAACCTTGAGGCCGTCAACACCGGCAACGCCATATTCCTGAGGACCGGAATCCGCAGGACCGCCGGAAAGGTCGGCTACCTCCGCGACATCACCTTGTCGAATATCCGTGTCGAGGTTCCGCTCGAGAAAGCTGACGCCGGCTACAGCTACGAGGGACCGATCGAGGACCTGCCGAGGAACGTGTCCCCTGCCGGGATCGTAGGTGTCCCGGATCTTCCGATCGAGAACATCACATTGAAGAACATCGAGATAGTGTACCCTGGCGGAGGGAACAAACTCTACGCCTACAAAGGCACCACTCCCGAGGAGCTTGACAGCATCCCTGAGATGATCGACTACTACCCGGAATTCTCTCAGTTCAAGGAACTTCCCGCTTGGGGACTATTCATCCGCCACGCCAAGGGAATCACCCTTGACAACGTCCGCCTCGTCGCCGGAGCCAAGGATTACCGCCCCGCCGTCGTCGCCGACGACGTGGATGGCCTCACCATCAAGAACCTCAAGACCGACGAGCCTGGCTCGAAAAACAAGAAACAGGTCGTGAAACGGAATGTCAAGTGACATTTCGTCCATAACATTTGTTTTCATGGTTATTATTATGTAATTTTGCGTTACGTCACTTTGCGTAACGTAAAATTACATAATCTTTTTTCGTCATGATGGAAAACGCTATCAAAAACCCTTTTATCCTGACTCCTTATGTCCCGGAAAAGTATTTCTGTGACAGGGACGAAGAAACTGCCCTTTTATGCAAGCACATCTTGAACGGAAGGAATGTCGCGTTATTCTCAGAAAGACGATTGGGGAAAACCGGTCTTATCCGCCACTGCTTTGAACAACCGCGGATAAAGAATCATTTCAATTGTTTCTTAGTTGATATTTACCCAGCCGGAAGCCTGAAAGAAATGACAGCGTTATTCGCCAAAGAAGTATTCGCGAATAACACCGTTTCCGGATTGGGAGACTTCCTGTTGAAAGGTATCAAATCCATCCGCCCGTCTATAGGCTACAATGAGTTGACATCCACCATCACATTCTCAGCCGGAATCGGGGATATCCCCGAACCGGAAAAGACACTTGAGGAAATCCTGGCCGTGTTGGATTCGCTTAAGAAGCCAACAGTGGTGGCGATCGACGAGTTCCAAAGAATACGTGACTTCTCCGAGAAAAACACGGAGGCCTACCTAAGAACCGCATTTCAGAAATGCAAGAATATCATATTCATCTACACAGGGAGTATCAGTCACTCGATCAACAACATATTCAAATCTCCTGACAAACCCTTCTACAACAGCGCGGTCATGATGACAATCAGTGTTATTGACAAGATTGTTTATCGTGAATTCGCCAAACGGATGTTCAGGTCTTTAGGGAAAGACATAGACGAAGCGCTGGTCGACAGATGCTATGACTATTTCTCAGGAGTCACCTGGTATAATCAACTTCTTCTGAATGAGGCGTTCGCGCAGACAGACAAGGGAGGAATTATACTCGAGACTGATTTCGATTCTGTCTATGACGCCATTATCGCCCAACAGGACTTCTCCTACAGGGAACTGTTCTCCCGCTTTTCCGAGAAACAAAAGTCATTGCTTCTCGCGATTGCCAAGGAGGGTAAAGAAGGTGCCGCGGTAACTTCCAAAGAATTTATGCTGAAGCATGGGATAGGCCCCGCCAGCTCAATCCAGACAGCTTGCTCCGCATTGAAAAAAAACTACTTCATAACTGACAATGGGAACCTTAAGCAGATAAGTGATTTGATATTCAGAGATTGGCTTAGAAAATATTGATTATGAGACGATTACTAACCATTTTCGCAGCGTTGGCCGCATGTTGCCACGCTGTAGCCTTGCCTTCCGTGACGGATAAGATGTCAAATGGCAACACCGTCCGGATCGATGTGTGCGACGAGGGGATATTCCGGGTCAGGATCAGCCCGAGGAAGGAGTTCGAGGAGTCGCTGATGGAGCGCTACGGCTGCATCAAGACCGACTGGGAGGCTGTCAAGACAACCAGCTCCACCAAGGGCAATGAGCTGACTGTCAGCACGGAAGCATATTCCCTGACGGTCAACAAGAAGACCGGCGTCATTTCCCTCAAGGACTCCAAGGGAAAGCCGGTCGTCAGGGAGATAAGGCTGCTTGACAACAAGGACAAGGTCTGCTCCGACCTCCGCGAGATCATCAACAAGAAATGGGAGGAACTCAACGTCGTCTCCAACGGAGGCGGCATCATCGGGGACGACAAGGAGTTCGCGAAGATGGACAAGAGGGAGATTCCGGGAGCGATGGAGATCTGCGCCATCTCGATCAAGATGGAGCCCGGCGAGCGCTTTTACGGCGGCGGAAGCACAAGCCGCGACCACATCCAGCACCGGGGCGAGCTCCTGAGGATGTGGACGACCTACCAGCACACCGAGATCCCGATGCCCTTCATGATGAGCTCCCGGGGCTGGGGCATCTACGACAACACCACCCGAAAGAGCTTCTTCGACATTGGCAGCGTCAACCAGGACACCTTCAACATCGTCAACACCTACGACGAGGCCGACTTCTACCTGATGGCCGGAGCCGACATGCCAGCTGTCCTGAATGAATATACCCTCGTGACCGGCAGGACCTACGTCCTTCCGAAATGGGCCTACGGCCTTTGTTTCGGCCCTAACATGAGAGAGGAGCAGTTCGACATCCTCCACGACGCGGCTCTTTTCCGACAGATCGACGTCCCCTGCGACGTGTTCTGGCTGGAGCCCCAGTGGATGGCCAAGCGCTACGACTTCACCACCAAGAAACGCTGGAACTACGACCGGTTCTCCCCCGAGCCTTACTGGGTGCAGGACCAGTACCCCAAGCAGCTCCACCACCGCCTGTTCGTCGGCAAGCTCCGCTCGATGGGCTTCCACCTCGGCCTCTGGCTCTGCGAGGAATATGACCTGAGCCTTGTCGAGGAGGATCTTGTGGCCCTGCGGGAGGGTCGGGACACCTCCGGTCAGGAGCACTGGATGGACCACATCAAGAACTTCATGGACCAGGGCGTAGAGGGCTTCAAGCTCGATCCCGCCCGCACCATCGACAACCACCCCGACTGGCCGTACTACAACGGCAAGACCGACGCCGTGATGCACAACCTCAACCAGGTCCTCCTCCCGAAACAGATGGCCGAGCTCGGCCGGAACCACAACGGGAAACGCACCTGGCACCACTACTGCGGCGGCTGGTCAGGGACTCCTCATTGGACGGCCTCGAACTCCGGCGACAACGGGGGCGGCAAGACAGCCCTTTACGACCAGCTCAACCTCGGGATGAGCGGTTTCCTCAACACCTCCTGCGACGTGATGAGCGTCCCCAGGGATCTTGAGATGCCCTCGCTCCATTTCGGCCTGTTCCTGCCTTGGGTCCAGATAAACAGCTGGTTCTCAATGATGCAGCCGTTCTATTACGACAAGCCTGAGCAGGACATCTACCGCTTCTATGTCAAGCTGCGCTACTCCCTCGCCCCGTACATCTACTCGATGGCGCTTGAGGCCGCCACGGACGGGATGCCGATCGTCCGCTCGATGCCTCTCTCTTTCCCTGAGGACCGCGAATGCGACGACATGACCTACCAGTACATGTTCGGCCCGTGGTACTGCGTGGGGATATTCACGAACGAGATCTACCTCCCGAAGGGCACTTGGACGGACGCGTGGACCGGCGAGAGGATCGTCAGCAAGGGCGAGACCTTCACCAGGGAATATCCCGCCGACCGGGCTGGGCTTCTCTTCATCAGGGAAGGCGCCATCATCCCGACCCAGGGCGATGTCTCCCACCTCGGGACAAGGCCGTTCGATAAAGTGACGCTGAACATCTACCCCCACGGCGACTCGGAGTTCACCCTCAGGGACGACGACGGCGAGAGCTACGCTTTCGAGAAAGGCGCTGTCGCCACCACCCTGGTCGAGTGCCACGAGAAAGCCGGAACCTCCAGGATCGTTGTGAATCCCGTCCAGGGAAGCTTCGAGGGGATGCCCTTGACCCGGGAATATTCGTTCGCCATCCAGAACGACGGCAAGGCGACAGAGGTTCTCGTGGGAGGGAACCCGCTGAAAGACTGGACTTTCGAGGGCGGGATGATCCGCTTCACCATGGATCCGGTCAGCGTCAAAGAGAAGGTTATGGTCGAGGTGAGATAAGGTTTTTTTATTATATTGCGGATAATAGCATACTCATAACCAATAAGATATTTAAATTTAAATGGACAGGAGAAACTTTATCAAAGATTCAGCCATGGTGATGGCAGCGGGTTCAGCGATGGCGATCCCCGGAGTGGGCGCCGCCAGGACCAAGGACAAGAAAAGCGCGGAAGAGACTTTCTCACCCTACCCTTCTCCCAGGAAGGGTTCCGGAATCGCCAGGGATTTCAAGTACAACGGAGATGGTTCGTTCAAGGTACTCCAACTTACTGACACTCACGTGATTTACGGCGATCCCAGAAGCGAGAGGGCCTATGAGAACGTGGAAAAAATGCTCCAAATCGAGAAGCCTGACCTGGTGATCCACACCGGCGATGTCATCTTCGGACGCCCGGCCGAAGAAGGCCTTAGAAAGGTCCTGGGCATCATCGCCGACCACAAGATCCCCTTCGCGGTGGCTCTTGGCAACCACGACAGCGAGTCCGGCCTGACCCGGACAGAAGTCCTGGACGTGATCCGCACCATTCCCTATAACATCAACACCCCTGCCGACAAGGGCATCTCAAAGGCCACCAACGATGTGATCACCCTTTCCGGCCCGGACGGAGTTGACCGGGTGCTGTATCTTTTCGATTCAGGACGCTCAATCGGGATTGAAGGAGGCGGCTACGACAACGTCCACGCGGACCAGATCGAATGGTACGATTCCTACAGCAAGGAATTCGCGGCCAATAACGGAGGGAAGCCTGTCAATTCCCTCGCTTTCTTCCACATCCCGCCCGCGGAATACGACTATGGCCTGAGGCTGGCCGGGGATGACGGCTGGACTTTCATAGGCCACATGGGTGAGCACATCGGTTGCTCGAAACTCAACTCCGGCCTTTTCCAGGCCATGAAACTGAACGGGGACATCCAGGCCATAGTCTGCGGCCACGAGCACAACAACGACTTCGTGATGCAGTACATGGGCGTGATGCTCATCTACGGCCGTTTCAGCGGCTGCGACACCGTCTATAACGACCTCAAACCCAATGGCGCGAGGGTCTTCGAGTTCACCTCTGGACAGAGGGGATTCACGACCTGGGTACGCCTCAACACAGGAGAGATCGAGAACAAGGTGTTCCTGGATCCCCCGATGGAAGCCAATTTCAAGGCGCATAAAGAACCGAAGAAATAATGAGACTCCCCTTCGCCGTCCTCGCTTTTCTCTCCACGCTGCCACTGGTTATCTCCTGCGGAAAGGGAGATTGGCGCGACACTTCCTTGCCCGCGGACAAAAGGGCAGAGGCTCTGCTCAAGGAGATGACCCTCGAAGAGAAGGTCGGACAGATGTGCCAATATGTCGCCCCATGTTATGTGCCTCCAGGCCAGGGTTCGCCATATAAGAATATTGACGCGACCGACGAGAACCTCGGCAACAAGGATCTCGCCGACAAGATCCGCCGGGGCGAGGTCGGCTCTTTCCTGCACTGCATGACCACCAAGGAGGCGATCGCCCTCCAGGAACTCGCAAAGGAAAGCCGCCTGGGGATTCCCTTGCTGATCGGCATAGACGCCATCCACGGGAACGCCCTGATCGAAGGCTGCACGATCTACCCCACAAGCATCAACCTGGCCTCGACTTTTGACCCGGAGATGGTTGAGAGAATAGGAGCAGAGACCGCGCTGGAGATGCGCCAGAAAGGCCTGTACTGGACTTTCGCCCCGAACCTGGATGTGGCGAGGGACGCGCGCTGGGGAAGGATGGGAGAGACCTTCGGCGAGGATCCGTTCCTTGTCACCGAGATGGGGAGAAGCGCCATCCTCGGACTCCAAGGTCAGGACAGGAACTTCAGCGAGGGGCATGTCATCGCCTGCGCCAAGCACCTGATAGCCGGAGGTGAGCCTTTCGGAGGCCTCAACGCCGCGCCGATGGAGATTTCGGAAAGGCAACTCAGGGAGATATACCTTCCGCCTTTCGAGGCTGCAGTGAAGGATGCCCATGTGGGTACGGTGATGGCCGCCCATAACGAGGTCAACGGGATTCCTTGCCACGGAAACAGCTGGCTGTTAAAGGATTTGCTGAGGGATGAGCTTGGGTTTGACGGTTTTGTGGTGAGTGACTGGATGGACATCGAGAGGCTTTACGCGATGCACCATTGGGCTCCGGACTCGACGGAGGCTTTTGTCCGCTCCGTCGAGGCGGGAATAGACATGCACATGCAGGGAGACAATTATTTCGAGGCAGTGATCGGCGCGGTCAAGTCCGGGAGGATCCCGATGAAAAGGATTGACGAGGCCGCCGGTAAGATCCTGGAGATGAAATTCGCCGTGGGCCTGTTCGAGGCTCCCCTGCCGTCGCTCTCTCCCCTTGAGAACGCTTCCGAACATCGCCAGACAGCCCTCGACGCCGCCCGAGAGAGCATAGTCCTCCTCAAAAACAACGGCGTGCTGCCTCTGATAAAGTCGGAGAGAGCCAGTCTGGATGGCGAGACCACTGCCACCCTCGGCACGTTAAGAGGGGGGACCGGAGCAAAGCGGAGCGGAGCGATCGGTGGGGCCTCGCGGAGCGAGGCGGTCGAGCCGCCAGAGCTGGCCTCTCCGACCGTCAGACGATTATTCGTTGTCGGGCCGGACGCTGACAGCCAGACGATCCTTGGAGACTGGGTGGCTCCGCAGCCTGATTCGCTGGTAATCACCGTATTGGAAGGACTAAAGGCAGAATTCCCTGGAGCGATAATCGACACGATGTGCTTCGGAGGAATGATCACAAATATTGACGCCAAAGGAATCGCTGAGGCGAGACGCAAGGCCGCCGCGGCTGATGTCACCATCGCGGTTCTCGGAGAAAACTCCCAGAGGTATTCGGCCTTTGGCAGGACTTGCGGGGAAAACTGCGACAGGGATGATCTCGACCTTCCCGGAATGCAGGAGGAACTGCTTGAGGCTGTGGCATCTACAGGCAAACCGACAGTCCTTGTCCTGATGACCGGGCGGGCGAACAGCCTGGCTTGGGCAAAGGATAACGTCGGCGCTATCGTGAATGTATGGGAGCCGGGGCAGATGGGCGGTCAGGCCGTGGCTGAGGTCATCTCAGGCAGGGTGAACCCGTCCGGTAAGCTGCCTGTGACGATGCCCAGGAGCGTCGGCCAGGTTCCGACCGTCTACAACCACAAGCACTCCCAATACTCCCGCCTCTTCGCCACCAACGAGACCGGTCCCCTTTGGCCCTTCGGTTTCGGCCTTTCCTACAGTAATTTCCAGTACTCCAAACCATCACTGTCTTCAGTAGAAGGCACCTCCGGCGGCTCGACCGCCTCGCTCCGCTCGGATGAGTACGGCCTAAACCAGGAGGCTGCTCCGGAGCATAACGAGCCGGAGGCAGGTCTGGCAAGTCCGGGCCGTGGACGCCCTCGTCACGCAAGAGTTACAATCACTGTCACCAACGAGGGACCCTTTGACGGGGCTGAGGTGGTGCAGCTTTATATCAGGGACGAGTACGCGTCGGTGACGAGGCCGGTTAAGGAACTGAAAGCGTTCAAACGCATATTCCTGAAAAACAGAGAGAGCCGGGAAATCACCTTCGACATCACCCCAGACATGCTCAAGTGCTTCGGCGCCGACAACCGCTGGAGCGTCGAGCCAGGTGAGTTCACAATAATGATAGGGTCCTCGTCCGCTGACGAGGACCTCCAGTGTCTCACTTTGAATGTGGAATAAACGGCTACTCCTTGTATAAACCCTCCCTTGAGAGCTGGTGGTCAAGGTTGGCAAGACCGTACAAAATAACAGCCGTGACTGTAGCAGAGTGTTCCATGTATTCAGGAATCACCTTGTTGTAGATGTCCCTCTCCGTGTGCCAAACCTCCTGGTACTCAAAGTTATAACCCTTCGGATCAGTCTCCTGGAGCCCAATGGTGGGCACACCGTTCATAGCGAAATAGGCGTGGTCGCTGCCACCGGCTGAAGTAGGACGGGGACGAGGCTCCCCTTCCCTCTTGGTGACGGTGAAAGGAATCTCCGGGTTGAAATCCACGATCGGCTTGCAGACGGCCACATAGTCATCATACATCGCCGGAGGGACGGTGACACCGGTGGACATCAACGGACCATAGTCGCGGTTCATGTACACCGAGATCTTCTCGAGCGGGACAGTCTTGTTCTCAACGAATAACTTTGAGCCCAGCAGGCCATATTCCTCGGCCGTCCAGATGCAGACCATGATCGTGCGCTTGGGTTTCGCACCAGCGGTGGCGAGCATCCTGGCGACCTCAAGGTTGAGGCTGGCGCCATGGCCGTCATCGACAGCTCCGCCCGCGTTGTCATAAGAATCGAGATGGCCGCCGGTCATCACATATTCATTGGGGTACTTGCTGCCCCTGATGATCCCGATGATGTTGTGGTACTTGACGGGACCGCGGTAGAAATGGTTGCGGATGTCGAACTCAAGCTGGAATATGTCCTTGCGCTCGACCTTGTGTTTGATTATCTCGAACTGGTCCTCATCGAGGCATATGTCACAGACTGTGGGGAGGTTCTCCATCGTGATATTGTAGCAGTTGGCCCTGTCGTACATGATGCGGAGAGGCACTTTGGCAGAGCGGATGAAACCGGCAACACCCGCCTCGACCATTTCCTTATAGAATGGGGCGACGGTCTTCTCATAAGGGATCATCTCCTTCGGGGTCTCATCCCTGTGGGTCATGTTGTAGCGGCGGATCTCCATGTTCTGCCGGTCGATCTCCTCGTTCTTCTTGATCACCTCGGCCCTCTTCTCGTTGGCCTTGTCGGACCAGTCGATGGCCATCCCGTTCGACTCGGCATCCAGAAGCACCCAGGCTCCCTTGAGAGCGCCTCTCATCTTCTCAAGCTCCCGCCTGGAGTGAGGCTCAATCAACACGATCCCGGTTTGTTTTCCTTTGGTAGGCGCTGTGTATGAGGGGGTTCCGAAATGAAGGTTCATTCCGTCCTCGCTCAGCATACGGCCGAACCAAGGGCCTCTGTCGAAGCCAACATTGATCTCACCGGCCTCTTGGACCATCACCTCAAGTCCCCATGACTCGA
>JAFVED010000017.1 GCA_017478125.1 Bacteroidales bacterium
GCTGGATGATCAAGGACCGGCGCAACAAAGCGTCCCTATTCATGTCCAGGAACATCGAGGAGTTCGGCCAGGCATTTCCCCTGGATGAGGACGATCTTCCGACGCCGAAAATCGAAGTCATCAGTGTCCCTTCATCGGCAGGACAAGCCAAGCTTCTCCCCTCCATTATCAAGGATGAGGACCATGCTGTCATCCTGCCGGATGAGTCTCTGCTCATACAGGTGCTGAACTCCATACCCCCTGAAATAAAGGACATTAACGTCACCATGGGCTATCCGATGAGCGGGAGCGCTTTGCATGACTTCCTGGGGCTTGTCTCCTCAATGCAGAACCACCTGAGACTCAAGGATGGAGAATGGTATTTCTACCATAGCCAAGTCTGGTCACTGCTCTCATGCGGGCTGTTCAAGGAGATCTCCAGGGGAGATGCCGGGACGCTGCGGATCATCTCCGACGTAAAGAGAGCCGCGAAGTATTATATTCCCGAATCGGAGCTTAGGGGCACTCCCCTTCTCGACCTTCTATTCAACCCGGTCGTAAAGGATCCGAAAACAGCATCCAGGGAACAGATCAAAGCGTTTGCGGAATACCAGAAGTCGTTGCTCAGGGGCATGGCATCAATCATGGCGAAAGACCCTGACATGGCGGTCGAGCTGGAGTTTGCCAGGAAGGCATATTCCGCCATCAATCTTCTTGAGGAAAAAGAATTGGCGATCCTGCCTTCGACTTACACCCGCCTTCTCGACCAGCTTCTCGGGCCGATGTCCGTTCCTTTCAACGGGGAGCCGCTAAAAGGCCTCCAAATCATGGGGCCGCTCGAGACCAGGGCACTGGATTTCAAACACTTGGTTATCCTCTCCTGCAACGAGGGCGTGTTCCCCCGACGCAGCGTCAGTTCCTCATTCATTCCGCCGGAGCTCCGTAAAGGGTTCGGTCTTCCGACCTATGAGTACCAGGATGCCATCTGGGCCTATTACTTCTACCGGATGATCCAAAGGGCAGAGACCGTCACGATGGTTTTTGACTCCCGGACGGAAGGGCTGAAAAACGGCGAGGAAAGCCGGTTCATCAAGCAGCTCGAGTATCACTACAACCTCCCCATTAAAAGGAGCTTCTCGAAGGCAAAGGCCAAGACAGGCGATTCCGCCGAAGAGATACCCAAGACCGAGAAGCATTTGGAAGCTCTTGAGAATGTGACACTTTCCGCCTCATCCCTAAAGAGCTACCTGGACTGTCCCGCCAAGTTCTATTTCTCGAAGATCGAGAATCTTAAAGAAGAAACCGAGGTGGCCGGGGACCTTGATTCCGGCATGCTCGGTGAGGTCTACCACTACACTATGCAAGCCCTGTACATGGGAGAAGGGGCGATGGATCCGTCATACGACATGAGCGACCGGGCCAGAAACGCGGCCTTCCCAGGCGCCCTGAAAGAGATCACGCTGGAATATGTGTCCTCATGGCTCTCCCGGAAATCCGACATCAAGAAAAGGGTAAGGAGCCTTATCCTGTCCCAGCTGCACTCACTTGAGGTCAGCGGAAGGAACCTTGTCCTTGAAGACATTATCGTTCAGTATGTGGTCAAGACACTTCGCCGGGACAAGGAGCTCATGGAGAGCCTGGGGGTGAGTTCTTTCCGGATCATCGGATTGGAGAGGCAGTACATCGGTGAGATTGACGGCTTCAAGTTCGTAGGCTACATAGACAGGATGGACAGCTTCCTTCCTGGGGAAGTCAGGATTGTGGACTACAAGACAGGACGCGTCGAAGAGAAGGACGTGGACATAAACGACGGGAACTATGCCTCGGTCACGGAGGCGCTGTTCGGCGATAACAATAAGGAGAGGCCCAAGATCGCTTTCCAGCTATTCCTTTATGACATCCTTTGCGCCGGGGACCCCGAAGTCAAAGGTAAAGCCGTTGTCAACTCGATCTACCAGCCGGCGCGGTTTTTCACTGA
>JAFVED010000190.1 GCA_017478125.1 Bacteroidales bacterium
GGCATCCGAAACGTCGACCACCGCAGACGCAAATTCTCCAACCAGCCTTGGGCGCAGGGAGTCATTCTCCTCGCTTGCGTTGTCGTGGCCATGCTTCTGGCCAACCTCCCTTTCACTAAGGAACTCTACCATAACATCCTCGAGACCAAGTTCTCCCTCTTCTTCAAGACCCCTGGAGGCAAGGATGTCTGGTTCCCTAAAGGGATGACAGTGGAGAGCTTCATCAACGACATCCTGATGACTATCTTCTTCTTCACTGTGGGACTTGAGATCCGCCGCGAGATGAAGAACGGAGAGCTTTCCTCACTGAAAAAAGCCCTGATGCCTGTCATCGCCGCCTTCGGCGGGGTCCTGGCACCCGCGTTGATCTTCACCCTTGTCAACCACGGTACCGCCGCCTCGACCGGTTGGGGAATCCCCACCGCCACTGACATAGCTTTCGCCGTGGGAATACTCTCGATCCTCGGGGATAAAGTCCCGGTGTCGCTGAAAGTGTTCCTGACGGCCCTGGCCATAGCGGACGACCTGATCGCCATACTCGTGGTCGCGATCTTCTACGGTGGCTCGATCAATTTCGGTTTGTTGAGCATAGCGATAGTCCTTATCATTCTTATTCTGATAATGAATAAGTTAGGAGAGAAGAGGGGCTGGTATTACTTCATCCCGGCGATGGCGATATGGGCCCTGTTCTACTACTCAGGGATACATTCCACAATGTCCGGTGTCGTGATGGCCTTCCTCGTTCCGATGGCTCCTCGCTACAATGAGGCCTATTTCCACAGGAAACGACTGCAATACATCCAGAGGCTCAATGAGTACAACGGCATAGCCTCCACATCCGGCGAGTTCCCGAACGGCCCCCAGAGGCACTGTCTGCGCAGGATGAGCGTTGTCTCGAAAGGCGCGATTCCGATGAGCTACCGGCTCGAGCACGCCATGGGACCATGGGTCAACTTCCTGATCATGCCGCTTTTCGCCCTGGCCAACGCCGGAGTTGAGATCCCCGACGTGTCCTATTTCAACGTATTCCACATCGATCCGGCTCTCGGTGGTGTGAGCATGGGAATCTTCCTCGGTCTGCTGGTTGGCAAACCTCTCGGCATCTCACTGGCAAGCTTCATCGCGGTGAAACTTAAAGCCGGAGAAATGCCTGCGAATGCCTCCTGGAAAATGCTCGTCGCCGTGGCTTGTCTTGGAGGTATCGGTTTCACGATGTCCATTTTCGTGGACACGCTCTCTTTCGGAAACCAGAGTCCCGAGATCATGGCCAAACTCCGCGACATGGGCAAGGTGGCCGTATTGATGGGTTCGCTTTGCGCCGGTCTGCTGGGAAGCCTGCTGATCACCATCATCAATAAATCGGAAGCCAAAAAATAAGCAAAAAAAATGAGCGTCGACGCTTCCCGCGTGGACCCTCACTCTAACCACATAATTAATAACACTAAAACTAATAACCAATCGGGTTGTCAACGGAGAGAACCTCCTGTCTCAACCCGATACAAAGGTACTGCTTTTTTCTATTTATGCAAATAATTTTATAACAATTTTCTTAAATTTTTTGCCTTAATTGTTTTAAGTGATTCATTATAAGAAATATAAACATTAATCAAATTTTAAATCCATTTTATAAACACCCCAAACAAACCGCATAAATCGGGCCTATAAACCGGTTAAATCGCCTGATAAAATGTTTTAGTTACAATTTATCAATCACCGACGCAGGCCAATGCCGCAACCGAGATCCTGGTCCCCGGATCGGAAATCGCCCGCAAAATCCTGTGGCAAGAACCCGCGGTCGCCCCGGTCGTGAACACGTCATCCACCAAAAGAATATGCCGGAAACCGGATAAATCAGCCCCTTTCCGGGATCTGAAAGCCCCCTTGACATTGGCCACCTTCCCCTCGACTGAAAGTTTTGTCTGGGTCTTTGTCCTGCGCTGACGCTGAAGGATGCGCGGAGCGAACTTGGCTCCAAGGCACCTCGCTATCGTCATCCCGATCACCTCTGCCTGATTGTAGCCCCGCGACCATCTCCTTGTCCAGTGCAGCGGAACTGGAATCACAGCGTCCACATCGGAATACAAGCCGGACCCGGCGATCTCTTCGGCGAGCATTCTGGAAAAGTGTTTTCCTGAAGATATATCTCCCCGGTATTTCAGGCCTTTTGTGATGTCACGGTACCCCGTCGAAGCTCTGTAGTAGAAAAGGGCCGTGGCGTACGAATACGGTTCGGGATCCTTCAAATCCCTTTGAATCAAAGCATTGAGCCTGTCTGCCATCTTGTTCCTGGGCATTTTGGAATAATACGTCCTTGGCAAATCCGCGAGACAGTCCAGGCAAATGTGATCCTCGTGAAGGGAGGGCGGCCTTCCACACACCACACACAATCTCGGGATAAACAGGTCGAGGACAGCCCTCCCCACGTAAGCGACCATATTGGATTATTCAGAACCTGAGCGACACCGAGCCGCCTTCAGCCAATGACAAGTCTTTACCCACGGGTTTCGCTCTTCCGGTCAAGGTCAAGGACTTTAGCTCGAGAGATCCATTCAGGACCGTAAGCTCAACGGAGGATCCGCCCACTTCACACGTCCCGTAAGCGTAACCGTCGCTCCAGAAATAACATCCGGGCTTGGACGTGAAATTCATGGTCTTGTCTACTCCCGAATAATGGAAGTCGCTAAGAGCCAAAATAGTAGCCCAACTGGCCATGGAGCGGGCGTAGTGCTTCCCACATTCCGGCTCCTCAAAAGGATTACGTTTCGCCCCGTCAAAGCGGTCCCTGATGGCCTTGACGCACCTGATCCCATCTTCCTTCATACCCTCATAGATCATCCCGACAGCGGCGCAATACTCGAAACCTGTCATAGCCTCCGGGAAATACGGGAAAGGTACCTCGAGTCTGCCTTTCGGCCAAGACGCCATGACAAGGCCGGCCTCATGACCCATGACATAGGAGCGCATGTTATTGAAATTCCCGCTGAAGTCCGGAACAAAATTATACTTCATCACGCTTTGGAGAGCAGTACGGATATGATCCTTGTCCGCAAGATAACCAAGGCCGCAGACATGGGCCATGTATTGCCCGACAAGCTGGTCCACGAGGCAGCCCTTGCCAAGTTGGAAAGGCGGAATCTTGTCCGAGCCTTCCGGCAGGAACCCAAAAGTCTCAGGGTCTGTGATCTTATGCTCGTAATATTCCCCGTTGAAAAGGTTGGAGTCCATCCATGCGCTTCCCCTCTCGAACAGCGAGCGGCACTTTTTGGCAAATGCCTTGTCTTTCATCGCAAGAGCCATCTCCTCCGCCGCGCGAAGGGCTCCCATATACCAGAAGCCCATCTGCGGGTTGGGACCGAAATAGCTGACATCCATTGTGTTATGCTGCGCCCCCTCCATTACTCCATCCTGGTCTCCGTCCCATCCTTTCTCCTTCCATGCGAAAGCGAGGGCGCTCTTGCAAGCCGGCCAATATTCCTCAAGGAAGGACTTGTCGCCGGAAAGCTGCCACTCGCGGTAGAGTTTCATCACGCATCCCATCTGTCCGTCGGCGGCGACCTGCTCCGGATCCGGAGCGGAACCCAAAGGAAGGTTGACACGGAAATCCATGGCCCCGTCCGGATTCATGGCGTAACGGAACTCCACGTCCCTCATTGTCCTGGCCAGGTCCCCGAACAAGAAGGCGGTAGCGACCTCATAGTTCCAGACGTGGGTGCAGGATCCGGCGCAGGAGCCATAATGATCCATAACGCCCTCCCAGCCAAGCATGTGGCCATCCTCAATCCTGAATACTGTCTGGGAACGAAGCGTCGCCAGATTGTAGAGGGCGGCCTCCTTGACCACATCCGGATAAGAGGACGACAGGAACGAGTTCACGAAAGAGAGGGTCTTCCGCTCAAGATTCCCGATCCTCGGCACGAACTCGAGGGCAGACTTCCAAGAGTCGGGATACAAGGTGCTGTAATAATTGCCCACAACTTCCCTAGACCAAGCCTTACGGTTGGGGAAGTTCCAGGTAATGAAGAAGTTGAAGTTCCTTGTCTCACCGGGTTTCAAGACCGCTTTGACCGATAGGGCGCCCATGGGATCCTGGTCTTTCCCGACCGAATGACGGATACTGGCCTCGGGATTGGAGATCAAGCCGTCATCGCTGAAATCGTCCCAGAAGTTCAGCATGGCGTTCGACCAGTTGTTGTCGGTCGTGAAGGTCCGGAACGAGACTTGCCCACCACTGTCTGTGGAAAGGCAGAAGTTTCCCCATGCTTTGTCCTGAGGATCAACACCTTCCGTATAGTAACATATTCCCTTGACACCCCCCGCCTCGCGGTACTCGTTCTTGTTGTGGTCGGCCCCGGTGGGGATCCGGTCCCCTTTCCAGTCAAGCCGGTAATCCTGACCGTCCTTGCCGATGAAATTGCGGATCGCCCCGCAGACGGCGACCTCAACCTCTTCTCCGGAAATATTCGACACCTCATAAGAGAGGACAGCGAGCGGCAAACCGCTGGACTCGGAGTCGGCAGGAACCAGCGGATTGAAGCCTTTGATCCTGACCTTGACAGGCATTCCGGGGTCGCTCAGGTTCACCTGGCCGAACGGATAAGCCGCGTCGAACGAGGCGTTCCCGAAACGCGGAAGACCATGGTGATTCACCGGCCTTCCCTCATAATGGAGATATTCCTGTGGATAAAGCGGTCCCGCGAGGAGCCTCGTCATGGACTCTCCGCCGCTCTTTCTCGTGTACAAAGCGAAAAAAGGGGCGTCGTTGCCGGTCGTCACCGTGCTGTTGCCCTTTCCGGGAACATTCATGATCTCCCAGTCCCTGAGTTCTCCTCTTCCCCCAAGGGAGACGGTCCCAGTGCCGATACCGCCGAGAGGAAGGGCCACTTGATAAAGGTGTTCCGAGTCATAGCTGGTCATCACGGGCCATTCAGACGGAACCCATTCCTGGGCGGAGAGCGCAGCCGAGACTACAAGGACGGCGATTAAAGACATTGTTCTTCTCATGCGATTCAGAGTTATCAAGACATTTTGTGTCACTTCCGCAATTTAGCTTATTTTCGCGTAAATATTTGTTCCGATGAGGGGGTATTTCTTCATATTCGCGGCCGTCTTCGCCATAATGGTCCCGTACCAATCCGGAGCCCAGGAACTGACGTATCCAGAAGAGGTAAAAGCCATCTTCGAGAGATACGACGCTGAAGTCTCCGCCAGAATCTCCTCACTCAGAGCCAATTGTCATTCTGAGCGAAGCGAAGAATCCCTCTTCCCCGCCATCGCCATCCCCGACTGCCCGGAGAAAGGGTTTATCAGGGAAATGATCCGGAAAGCAGGAGGCCATCCTATAGACGTGCCCTCGATGGAAGATATGGACAACCCTTGCACAGGCCTTTGGGCCATGGCCGCCGGATGGGACGGCGCCGTGATCCCCGACGGATGGGTGCGTGAAGAGGACGAATATTCGGTCCTGTTCTACAAAGCCGTCTCTGACAGGAACATCCCTTTCTTGGGCTCTTCCCCCTTGATGAAAGCCATTGGTAACGGTCTGCGTAAGATGCCAGGGAAAATCACGTCCATGGAAGGTCTCATCAAGGGAGCCCGGGTCTACAGGCGTGCAAAAAAGCTGATGGATAATTGCATGACCATCGACACCCACTGCGACCTTCCAGACCTTTACCGGCTCGGCTACTCGGTGGGCAAACGGTCCATGAGCCTGGCAAGCATCCCAAAGATGGAAGAAGGCCACCTGGACGCGCAGATCCTCATCAGCTTCCTTTGGCAAGGACCCCTGGACAACTATTCTTTAGCCAAAGCCGTGGAGAAGAATCTCGAGACCATCGCCCGGATAAAAGCGGACGTGGAGCGGTATCCAGGTCTCTGCGGCCTGGCAAGGACCCCTGCTGAGGCGGATTCTTTAAGGGCCCAGGGGAAAAAGGCCTTCATCATAGCCCTGGAAAACGGGTACGGAATAGGAAACGACCTCGGTAACATAAAGAAAATGAGGGATTTGGGTGTCGCGTACATCTCCCTGTGCCATTTCCGTGACAACAACATCTGCAACACATCCTCAAGGCATGGGAGCGACCCGTCAAAGGGACTGACAGAATTCGGAAAGAAAGTGGTAGGGGAGATGAACAGGCAGGGAATCATGATAGACCTGTCCCATCCTTCTCCCGGAACCTTTTGGGACTGTGTGAGATACAGCAAGGCTCCGATCATCTGCTCCCATTCCGGGGCAAAGGCTGTATATGGCCACGACCGCGGCCTGGATGACAACCAGCTCAAGGCCCTCGCCGAGAACGGAGGGGTGATACAGGTCTACAGTGTCCCGGAATACCTTGGCCGCCCCAGGAGCTCCATGACCATAGACGACATGATGGAACATTTCGACCACTGTGTGGAAGTGGCCGGCGCTGAGCATGTCGGAATCGGGAGCGACTTTGACGGCGGAGGCGGAGTGTGGGGCTGCAACGGGGACAATGACCTCATCAACCTGACGGTCAAGATGATCGAGCATGGTTACACCTCCTGGCAGATCAAAGGTTTCTGGGGAGGGAATCTAATGAGAATCTGGAGGGAAGTCCAGTCTAAAGCAGATCGAGACTGAGCTGGGGGTCGGACTCGCGCCTCATCCTGTCGAACTCCCCTACGGCGGCGAGATCCGGATTGACAATCACGTCATGATTCTGGACAATGATTCTGTCGCCATTATAAATATTTGTCAAACAGCCTTTTACCCCAACTATCGCAGGTATTCCGAGTCCCTTCGCGAGAAGACCGGCATGCCCTGTCACATCCTCCTCCTCAAGAACCATGGCCACGACATTGTTGAAATTGATCATCAAGGAATCCGACAGGAATACCGTCCGGGCCACAAGGACACTCCCCGGAGGAATGTCCTCATAGGGGTTGCGCTGCCCGCGGTCAATGGCCACGAACGCTTTCCCTTTGGCGAATCCGCCTACTCCTGATCCCCTGACCGTCATCTCGGACTAAAGGATCTCCCATGCTCCGCCGGGAGCGAATACCGCCTCAACAAGACCGTCATATAACCCGCCTCTCTTGGCAAGGTCCAGAACGTTCATCCTGTGGCGCATGAGCTGGACTATAGGGAACATGTCCTTGAGCTGGCGCCTGGTGACTCCGATCATGGACGGATCGTAGGGCGCTCCAGCAGTCTTGAACAGGCCCCGCATCTTCTCAAAAGAGTACACCTGCCCCTGGAGCTTCTTCTTGAACTCCGGCCAGGTGTCCCGTACCCGGGTCAGCTGCTCCCGGACTGTCTCAGCGTCATTGTATTTCTTGGTGATATTGTCATACCCGAGAGTCGGGGCCGGGAAGTCCTTGAATATCCCGAGAGCCCTTTCCTGCTCCTGCTCCAGGGCCGGCCACGCGGCGACACACTTCTCGACATCTATCTTGGTCAAGTCCATCTTGAACAGCTCGTCGAAGACAGCGCACATGGTGAGTGTCCCGATCGCGACCTGGAAACCATGGGACTGGAGCTTCCCGTTGAACCGGTGATGGGTCATGTCAAGGATATGGCTGAAAAGATGGTCGCAGCAAGACGCCGGACGGCTTGACTGGGCGGCCTGCATAGCTATCCCGCTGAGTGTCAATCCCTCGAACAGGTCAGCTATAGCGTCCGGATTCCCGGCGGCCACGCCTTCCGGGTCTGACAGCAAGTCATCAAGACAGTCCTGGAGCACGTGCCAGGCATCGGGCTTTATGGGAGCCGTTCCCATCAGGTCCGCCACCATCCATTCCGCCCCGGCGGGAACCTTGGCCGCGAGGTCGGCGTAGCCGGCCGCGGTCATCTCCTTGGGAGCCGCGGCGATCACATCTATGTCAGCGATTACAGCGACCGGAGCCGGACATGAGAACGTCTGCTTGGAATTCTGGTAGGAGATGGAGGCTCCGAAGGAGGAGTACCCATCCACAGAGGCTGCCGTAGGAAGCGTAAGATACTGCTGCCCGTGGTGGTGGGAGCAAAGCTTGCAGAGGTCGTTGATCACCCCGGAACCAACTGACACGGCGACACTTCCGTCATCCAGTTCCTTGTCCACCATCTCGATGTATTCCCATTCGGCGTGGAATTCCTCCTCCATGATGATGAACTTCCCGGTGGGGATCCCGGCCTGGACGAAAAGACCATGAACCTTCTCCCCGAGGACGGGCCATGTGTGGATGTCCGCTATGATCTTCGCCTTCTTGCCGGGGAAGAATCTTTTGAAAACTTCGGGGGCCAAAGAGCTGACCCCGCGTCCCATCTCAAACACCTTGGTGTCGGTCGCCACTTTGAGGGCGTTGGCTATCCTTTGCTTTGAATCCATCTGTCGGTCATTAATAGACCATAAAGGTACAAATTTTTTCGTACCTTAGCGGACAATGACACAACAAACAAACCCATTACCATGAACATAATGAGAAAAACCGCTTTCCTTGCCATCGCTTTGACGCTGCTATCCACAGGGTTGTATGCTCAAGAGAATCCCATAGCGAAGATCTCAAAGGATCCCGGCTGGTGCACCATATTCCACCACTGGGGCTTCATCGGGGACTCCCTCTGCAGCGGGGAGCATGAGTATGTCCGAGCGGACGGCAACAAAGGATGGAACGACAACTACGAGTATTCATGGGGCCAGAGGATGGTGGCTGCCATAGGAGGAGCCGAAGGGGAGAATTACTCTCAGGGCGGCGAGACGGCCAAGGGATGGATCGACCATTTCTGGAACTATCCCCTCAACCGCAACGCCGACGTGGACGCCAAGGCGAGGCCCAAACAGGCCTACATAATAGCCCTGGGCGAGAACGACGCCAATGTCAAGGCTGAGCCCGGGGATCCGTCGGCCGACATCAACTTCGAGGACTACAACCTCAACGCCAACACTTTCACAGGCAACTACGCCGGGATTATCCAGAGGGTAAAGAGCGTCCAGCCAGAAGCCAGGTTCTTCGTCGTCACCATGCCAAAGAGCGACTCAAAGGCGAAGATGGAGCTCAACAAGCGGGTCCGCAAGATGCCGGAACTGTTTGACAAAGTGTACCTTATCGATCTCGAGAAGTACGCCCCGGACTACTGGGACAAAGAGTTCCGGGAGAGATACTTCGTGATGGGTCACATGAACGCCGCCGGTTACCAGTGGACCGCGTGGATGTTCATGACCTACATCGACTGGATCGTGGAGAACAACATCAAGGACTTCGCAGACATAGCGTTTGTCCGTTAAAATAATGGCGGTTTCCCCCGAAATGCTTATTTTCGCGGGCGGAAAACAAAGATAATCATCAAAAAAGATATGACACAAGACGAACTCTTCAAGGTGCTTGTCGCCCATTGCAAGGAATACGGGTTCATATTCCCCTCCAGCGAGATTTATGACGGACTCGCCGCCGTCTATGACTACGGCCAGATGGGCGTTGAGCTCAAGAACAACATCAAGCGCTATTGGTGGGAGGCCATGACCCGCCTCAACGAGAATGTGGTCGGCATCGACTCCTGCGTGTTCATGCACCCGAAAACCTGGGTAGCCTCCGGCCATGTGGCCGCTTTCAACGACCCCCTGATCGACAACAAGGACTCCAAGAAGCGCTACCGCGCCGACAACCTGATCGAGGACTATCTCGGCAAGATCGAGGAAAAAATAGAGAAAGAGGTCGCCAAGGGCCGCAAGCGTTTCGGAGAGGCTTTCAACGAGGAGCAGTTCAGGGCCACCAACCCCAACGTGTTGAGGGAGAAGGCCAAATATGACGAGGTCCACGCCCGCTACAAGGCCGCCGAGGACGCCAACGACCTCAAGGCCTACCGGGACATCATCATTGACTGCGGCATCGTCTGCCCGATCTCCGGCACCGCCAACTGGACCGAGGTCAGGCAGTTCAACCTGATGTTCAGCACCCAGGGCTCCACGACAGGAGGCTCGGACGACGTTCTCTACCTCCGTCCCGAATCCGCCCAGGGAATATTCGTCGAGTACCTCAACGTCCAGAAGACCGGACGCATGAAGATACCTTTCGGCATCGCCCAGATCGGAAAGGCCTTCCGCAACGAGATCGTGGCCAGGCAGTTCATCTTCCGCATGAAGGAGTTCGAGCAGATGGAGATGGAGTTCTTCTGCCGCCCCGGCACCGAGATGGAATGGTTCGCCAAGTGGAAGGAGA
>JAFVED010000191.1 GCA_017478125.1 Bacteroidales bacterium
ATGGGTTATAATTTTTGCTAAATGGGTTATAATGGCTTGCCCGGCTTCCGTCACTATCCTTCCTGTCGAGGATAAGTCCGGGGTCTGTTATGGGAGTCAATCCCGCGTTCAAAAGATACTGGCCTTGGGAAATGAGGGAAGAGCGTAACTCCTTGATGTCGACATTCCTTGTCTTGCTGTCTCGAGCCGCGGCCATCGCGGCGGCGACTCCCGCTCCCTGCCCCATAGCCATACACGTCGCCATAACCCTCGCGGAGCCCGCGGCCATACTATTGGCGGACAGGCACCTTCCGGCTACAAGAAGGTTATCCAAGCCAACAGGTATCAGCGACCTGTACGGAATCTCATATACAGCTTTCCCGGAACCCGTGTAAATCTGCATTTTACCTTGGCCTGGGTGGATGTCTATGGCATATGTGCCGCAGGACACACCGTCCTCGAATGCCCTACCTTCCAGGACATCGTTCTCGTTGAGCTCATAGTCTCCCTTGATATGCCTTGTCTCCCTGACTCCGGTCTGCGCTCCCGTGTCCAGAATGTAGGAGCCCTCAAAACCACCGACATATTTGGACATAAACTCGTGGACCTGGATCACTTGGTGGCGCAGCCTTATCTCAGCCGCGGTCATATCGGCGGCGTTGACTCCTGAGATGTGCTGCAGCCTGGTCACATTCATGGCGAATTGCCCGTGGGGCAGCTCATACATCAGGATCCTGTTAGCGATCTCCTCGTCAAGATTACCCTTCGCTATCTCATCCTTCACAAGCTGGTTAAGACCCAGGAAAGCGATGCCTTTCTGGCTGTCTATCTCCTCATCGGTAGGGCTGTCCTTGAGAAGATCCTTGTGGGTCTTCATCCATTTGCGGAGCGCCTTCGTGTCGACTCCGCCGATCCTGAAGAACAGGGATACGGGTTGCATCACGCCATTCTCATCGCCGAGGGTGTATCCGGCGCCGGATTTCACTGCCACATCCCCGTCTCCAGTGCAGTCTATGACAACTTTAGGACAGATCGCCCCGCGGCCGGACTTGTTTTCCACTATCACCGCCTTCACGACCCCGTTCCTCGCGACCGCATCGACACACATGGTGTGGAAGAGCAGGTCGACTCCGGCTTCCACGAGCATATCCATCAGGATGACCTTGGATCCCTCCGGGTTGAGGGGCGTCATAGAGGCGTTATCGAATGTCAAGTCGGTCATGTGGCCGTCTGAATAACCGGCCTCCATCATCCTTGACACGAATTCACCTGCTATTCCATTGACTACTTGCTCACCTTTTACAGTGTGAAAAGTGAACATCGGGTTGATTTGGGCGACGGTCAGGTTCCCGCCGACGTAGCCGTATTGCTCCACGAGCATCGTTTTGGCTCCAGACCTCGCGGCGGCGATAGCGGCGCCGATTCCGGCCGGTCCGCCCCCGACAACAAGCACGTCCGGACGGGCTATGACGGGGATGCTTTTCTTCCCTTCCACGAAGGAGTCCCCTTTCTCGTCTGATCCGCAGGACGCGAGGGTGAAAATGGTGGGGAATACTAACAGTAGGCGGATTAATCTTTTGATAGTCATCTTGTTGTCCATTGTTGTAAAAGTGGCTGCCAGAGGATTCAGGCAGCCTCTTCACCAAATATTACTAAAACCAATTATTAATAACCCGGATTCTGGGTTAGATTCGGATTCACGAGTATGTCGGATTCTGGAATCGGCCAGAGGTAGTGAATTTTCGGATCGTATTTCCTGTCCGCGGCCTTCACGACGTAGCCAGCCTCCGCCATACGGGAGATGTCAGCTATTCCGTTCTCGTCAATAGGGGGTATTCCACCGATCGGGTAGTTGCCGTCTCTCCAGTTCTGGATCAGCTTCTTGTAGTTGTCAGAGACCTTGCTCTCGTCACCGTCCCAAGCTGTCGATCCCGACCAAGCTCTCAGGAGGTAGTATATCGGACGATTAAACACGACTTCCGCGACTCTCCAACGAAGCAGATCCTCATAGCGGAATCCTTCTATGGCCAGCTCGGCGTTTCTTTCTGTGCGGATCATTGTCCTCATCTCGGCCTGGGATTTCACCGTGGCCTTGGGATATTCGATGCCGGTGCCTCTGTAGGCGCGCTCTCGGAGGGCATTGACAGTCTTGTCAAGCACTTCCTGGGTGCACTGTCCGGTCTCGATCATAGCCTCGGCGTACATCAACAGCACATCGCCATATCTCATATAGGCGTAAGTCTCGGGTGAGCCGTTGAATCCGTTTTCTGTCCAAGACTCTGTCACGTATTTTTTCAGCACAAAACCATTATATGCGGCGTGCTCGGCCCTGGCTTTTGAGTCGTTGTTACCGATATAGACTCCGTCGGAGGTTCTCTTGACCAAGGTGCGTGTTGGGTCGGGAGTGAACTCGATTCCGAGGAAAGCCCAGTCGTCGGGATTATATGTGCCATCCACCACGCTGGGGGTGTATAATGTCGCGAACGGGATGATGGTCTCGCTCATTCTCGGATCCCTGTTGTCGAAAGGCGATTTCGGGTTGTACAAGGGAGACTCGTCTATGGGAAGGCCATCCGTGCAAGTGTAGGAACACACCAGCTCAAGACTTGGATTCCAGGAACTGTATCCTCCGTGGTTACGGGGAAGAAGGTCCTTGGGTTGTGACGCGAGCCAATAGTATTTCTTTAAAGCGACATCTCCCCTGAAGAAGAATATCCACTCTTCAGACCAGTCCGTCTTGAACAGGTCGCCATAGTTTTCGTGGAGTTTATATACGCCAAGATCCATGCACTTTTTGGAGGCATCAGCCGCTGTAGGGTAGTCCCCGTTCCAAAGGGCCACTCTCGCCTTGAAAGCATAGGCGGCACCTTTTGTGAAACGCTGTATTCCGGAGTAGGAGGCGGGCAGCATCTCGGCAGCCTTGTCCAGGCATTCGTAAGAGAAGGCCAGAATCTCAGATTTGGGTGAGCGGGAGGCGATGTAGGCGTCTTCCAGGGAGATGATGTCCTTGTACAGGATAGCGTCTCCCCAGTAGAAAGCGATCATACCGTAGGCGAATCCGATGTAGAAAGCCGCCTCACCCTCGTATTGGGTGATTTTGGACTCGGGTACACCCATGTCCCTGGCGTTATCCATCATGGACAGGAGTTTCATACACCGGGAGATTCCCTTATAGTAGTTGGACCACCTTGAGCTGACAGTACCGTTTGTGGCTGTCAAAGACCCGTTATTGGTGAATCTCAAAGTGGTTCTTTGGCTGAAATCATCCCCCCAGAGATTGTCCGCCACAGGGAAAAAGTCCGTACGATAGAGATCTGAAAGAGACATCTCGATCTCCTCGGTTGAAGAGTACCAGTTTGAACTGGATCCTTCCGAGAGAGGATTGATGTTGAGGTCGACGCAGGATGTCAAACACAGCGCCGCGATTATTAATGATATTGAATATATCTTTTTCATTTCTTGACCCGTTTAGAACTTGACATTGAGACCGAAAATGTAAGATGTGGAGATGTAGGTGCTGTTGGTGGACACCTCAGGATCCCACTGACTGGGGTAGTTGCTGATCGCCGGAAGATCCGTCACGCTAGCGTAGAGGCGCAGGTTCTTGATGAAGGTGCGGTTCAGGATATTTCTGGGAATCGTGTAACCCAAAGTGATGTTCTTAATCCTGAAATAGGCGCCGTTGAAAAGCCAGAAATCAGAACCGGCGTAGATGTTGCTCGTGTTGTTCCAGGTGACATATGGGTATTTGGCCTTTAGGTTTTCTTCCGCAGTGTTGTGACTGCTCCAATAGTTGCCCAACAGGATCGAGGGGACAGCTCCCCATTGTCTCCTACCGGGCTGGATCCTCGCGGTGTCGAACATGACCGTCTGGTGGCCGATTCCTTGGAATGACATGTTGAAATCCCATCCTTTCCATCCAAGGACGACATTTCCTCCGTAGAGGTATTCGGGCATGGAGTTGCCGAGTTTGACCTTGTCATCGGCATTGATGACGCCGTCGCCATTCTGGTCCACATATTTGATGCATCCGGGCTTGTCATTAGTGCCGAGAACCGCTATCTTGCTGCCGTCGGCGTTGTACATCTCGGCCTCATTCTGGATAATCCCCGCTGACTCGTAGACGAACCATTCCTGGTAGTATGAGTCCTTCTCGGTTATGTAGTTCCCGCTGATGGTTCTCCTGTCTCCGAGATACCCCATCTTTGATCTGTAGTCGGACAGGTTGGCTGACACGCCATAATAGAAATCGCCGGCCCTGTCAGCCCACCCGAGGGAAAGATCCCATCCGGTAGTGAACATATCTCCGGCGTTCTGCTGGGGAGCGGAGAATCCGGCGTAAGAAGGGAATCCGAGAGTGAGCAGCATATTGGAAGTCTTCTTGCGGTAGGCGTCGATGGTTATCGTGAGTCTGCTGTCGAAGAATGACGCGTCGATGCCGGCTCCCGCGGAAGTGGTCGTCTCCCAAGTGATGTTCTCGAAAGCGTAGTAGGTCTGGTGGGCTATCTGGATCGCGGAGACAGAATGTGAGCTCTTGTCATACATATAAGAGTTCCCGAACTCCATCAAGGCCTGATACGGGAACTCGGAGCCGATCCGCTCGTTACCGAGCTGGCCGTATGACCCTCTGAGTTTCAGGTAGTTCACTATACCTTTGTTGTTGAACCAAGGTTCCTCGGAGGTCACCCATCCGGCTGACACCGAAGGGAAGACTCCCCAGCGGTATTGGGAGGCGAATCTTGAAGAGGCGTCGGCGCGGATATTGGCCTGGAGCAAGTACCTGTTCTTGAACGAGTACATCAAACGTCCGAACACGGACTGGTAGGCGTTGTGCCCGGCGCTGCCTGCGTTGTATTGATAGTCTTCCGGACCCAGGTTGAGGTACGGATAATTAGTCAGTGTGTAGTTATTCCTGGTGGCGTTCTCATTCTCCCATCTGTAGGAGTAGCCCTCATAACCGGCCATGGCGCTGAAAGAGTGGTTGGAACCACCGAAACTGGTGTTGTAGTTGGCGTATGCCTGATAGGTGAACGTCTGATTGTCATTCCTGACTTCTTGAAGGTTGGTTGTGTTGAACCACTCGCAGGTGATTGTGCGCCCGTCCTCGTAGTTCAGGTGGACCGCCTTCTTGAAATTCTTACCCTTTGTGAAAGAATAGTTGGGGGCGAATACTCCGGTGATTATCAGGCCCTTGAAAGGAGTGATGTCAACCTGGGCCTTTGTCTGGAGCTTGTAGTATGTGGTCTTGTTGGTACCGCCAGTCAGGTATGCCAGAGGGTTGTAACCATCCTTACAGTCAGCCATACGGCCGTCATCCCAGTAAGCTGTGTAGTACGGGGAGGCCTCGTAAGCCCTGTAGTATACATCGTCAGAGGCTGGAACTGTGGCGTCCGACTGGCTGAAGTTGACATCCACAGAGGCGGACAGCCAGTTATTCACTTTCCAGTCATTGTTGATTCTCGCGCCAAATCTTTTGTAATTCTTGTTCTTATAGTAACCGTCAGCGTTCTGGTAGTTCACGGAAAGCTTGGTCCTGAGTTTGTCCGTTCCTCCGGTCACGGTGATGTTGTGTTGTTGGTGCTGGGTTTTCTTTTTGATGGTAAGATCAATCCAGTTTGTGTTAGGATAGTGGACCGGATCCTTGGCGTTGTTTGCCATCCAGCTATCAATGATATCCTGGGAGTAGATGGCTGTCGGAGATGCCGCGCCGTCATTCCAGGACATCTCATTCTGGAGGTTCATCCAGTCGATGACGTCAGCGTTCGTCGGACGCCCTGTCGGGGTGTCAATGGCGAATTGGGTGTTATAGTCCAGTGAGAATTGATTGGTCTGGGCTCTTTTAGTCGTGACCAGAATCACGCCCGCGGCCGCCCTCGACCCGTAAATGGCCGCCGCCGCGGCGTCTTTCAGAACTGTAAGGGTCTCCACATCATTAGCGACCACATTGTCAAGGGTGCCGGGGACTCCGTCGATGATGACAAGGGGGTCGTTGGTGGACATTGTGGTCACACCATGGATGCGGATTGATCCCGTCTCACCTGGCGCGCCTGTCGAACGGGTCACCTGTACACCTGCGATCTGGCCTTGGAGGGCGGTTGTCAACTGTTGGGTCGAGCGTTGGGAGACCGCCTCTCCTTTGACTGATGAGATGGAACCGGTAAGGTCACCCTTCCTGGCTGAACCGTAACCGATAACGACAGCCTCGTCAAGCCTCTCAGAATCGTCGGCGAGAGTGATGTCGTACGTTCCTCCTGTCCCGACAGGCTGTTGGACGGTCTTGAAGCCGATGGATGTGATCTTGAGGATGGATCCGGACGGTACTGTGAGGCTCCAGTTTCCATTCTCGTCAGTCACGGTCCCCATTCCGGTCATTCCCTCGACGATGACACCAGCCCCTATCACAGGCTCTCCTCTATTGTCCTTGACTGTTCCCTTCACGGACACGTTCCTGTCCTGTCTGGTATTGTCTTGGTAGACGACAATTGACCTGTCGTTCAGGATGTTGTATCTGATGTTCTTACCGGCGAAAGCGGCGTCCAGGATGTCCTGGACAGAGGCATCCTTCAGATCGAGTGTGACATTCCTCTGATTATCCAGGACGATGTCCCGGTAGGAGAAACGGTAGTTCGTCTGTCTCTCGATCTGTTGGATGACCTGAGAGAGAGGCGCGTCGGTGACTTTTACAGTGACATTTTGCGCCCAAGTCGGGAGGCCGAGGCAGAATAATGTCAGCATCACCACCAACAAGCGGTTTTTCCACGTTTTAGTGTTACTCATCTTGTTTTGTGCTTTTATAGGGTTTAACTATGTGATTCCAAAAACTGACTTCACAACAGTAATGACAAGCCATTCGCGAAAAAGTACCAAAAAAGCGTGCCTGCCAGACACGCTTTTTGAAAGATGTCACACCCGACCTGCCTATTTGCTTATAGTGGCGGTGTTGTCAGACAACTTGATTTTCACTCCGAAAGCGTATTCAAGGATCTCGGCGCATGAGAGAAGATTGTCTGACGGCATGGTGCCCGTGAATAACTCGGAAGTGTCGACATCTTTTGAGCAGACAAATTCAATGTTGTAATTCCTGGAGAGGATAGCAAGTACTTCATTGAGGCTCATCCTTCTGAGAACCAACTCCTTCCTGATCCAGCTAGTCTCTCTTTCGAAATCCTTGGCTTTGGCCACGGACACTTTTCCTGTCTTCTTGTCCAGGGTGGCCTCCTCGTTTGGAGAGAGTATGACAGTTTCTCCTGTCAGCAAAGAGAGTAGTTCCACGCTGCCTTCGACAAGGTAAAGCGTGTTGAAAGACTCAGACTGTCTTGAGATAAGGTTGAAAGTGGTTCCCAGAACAGTCACGGTCATCTTGTCCGCTTCTATGATAAATGGACAGTCATCCTTCTTTCTAACTTCAAAAAAGCCTTCCCCTTCGAAAGAAATCCCTCTTTTCTTGTCACCAAAACGTCCGGGGGAATAGTTAAGTGAGGATGTCTCATTCAGTTTCACACTTGTCCCGTCCGGAAGTGTGATGGTACTCTGTTCTCCCTTGGCGGTTGAGATAAGCAGTTCCTGCTCAGATTGACGGTGCAATTCCGTGTAATTGCTGATCGAGAACAATAAGCACAGGGGAATTACAATGGCGGCGGCGACACCCGACCATCTGGCCCACCTTCCAAGCCTTAGGTGCCTTGTCAGTTCCCGGTGGATGTCTTTGTACATCAAGTCAATCCTTTCCTGAGGGACCTTCGACTCATCGATGTCCCCATCCATCCAGCGTCTCTCCATCTCCGAAGCGAGTTCTTCATCTGAGACTTGATTACGGTATTTTTCTGCCAGTGTTTTTTCCATTCGTTGCTTATAGACAATTTAATAATGTGAAAAGTACCAGGATTTCGACATATCTTAACTTTTCCCTCAGAAACTTGAGTCCGACAGACAGGGCGTTTTTGACCGTCTGCTCGCTCAGACGCAGTTTCTCTGCGATCTCCTTATTTTTGAGGCCATCCAGACGAGACATCTTGACCACTTGGGCCTGGGTGTGTGGGAGCTGGTTGATAATCGACTCTATGCCGCTCCGGAACTCGTCGAACTCGACTTTGTCCGCGTTCTCGCCAGATGACAGGTCCAGATAGTCCACATAGTCCTCAAATACTGGCTCATTGAGCCTGGCTCGCCAGGCATTGATCAGGAAGTGCTTGACCCTCAAGAACAAAAGATTTTTTATCGTGGTCTCCTGGCGGATTGAGGAACGGTTCTTCCAGAGCCAGACAAACGCGTCCTGAACAATTTCTTCAGTGTCCTCCCTCGAATATGTGTATTCCATGCAGAAAGCATACAACCGACGGGCGTACATGTCATATAACGACTTGAACGCTTCCTCTGAGTCCTGCTTCAAGAGGGCTATCAATTCGGGTTCTGACAAGGATCGTGGCATTCCTAATCTAGAGTTCCTTGATCTCGGTTGATGAAAGCCCGGTGTATTTCTTAATAATCGAAAGATCCAGTCCGTCGGCTTTCATCCGTTTGGCGGTTTCCCGCAAGCCTTTAGCCTGTCCTTCGGCGAGACCTGCCGCATGTCCTTCGGCAAGACCTTCGTATTTTGCCGAGCGGAGCTGGCTCCGCTGGTCGACCTCCCACATGTAGCGGGCAAGATATTCTCTCTGGCTCATCTCATCCATGGAAGCGAAGTTAGACAATCGGAACATCTTTTCCAAATAACTGCCTTTATATTCAATAGG
>JAFVED010000192.1 GCA_017478125.1 Bacteroidales bacterium
CATAGGAATCTTTGATCATGGTCATGTTGGGATGGACCTTGTAAAACTGGAGGAACGCATGAGCCGCGGGGAAACTGTAACGGCGGGCGTCTTTCTTCTCCCTGCACCAATAGGCGGCGTAATCCCTCAGGTATGTCGGATCCTTTAGCCAGCGGCCCTCGTTGAAGTGATGAGCTGCCGGGCAGCAGATGGCGTTGTACTTGCCAGCCCATGGGACATCGGGGAGGAACTCGGTGATAACGAATCCCTCAGGAGTGGTCTTGATATGCTTACGGAAAGTCCACCAGCGGAAATACCAGGTCTTCTCCAACTCTTTGTCCGGACACTCGAAAACCGGGATGTTGGCCTTCAGGAACTCCTCGGCCGCGGAGTTGGGATATTTCTGGATATAGAGTTCCTCGTCTGTGGAGTTGAACTCCGTGACATAGTTTGAAATCAATGAATCGCCGCCTTCGTCCACTTTAACGACGAGGCTCTTGCCGCAACCTGCCAACAGAAGGGCGGAAACGCATATAATAAACGCTGACTTTCTCATATTCAAATAGCTCATTATTCACCAACAAGAGGGACCCAGACCTTCATCTTACCGGCCTCACGGTTGTCCCAGGAGTAATAAGGGATGTAATTGAGGGTCTGGTCGCCCACATGAGCTGTAATCCCGACGATACCGCCGAGTTTCCCGGCCTCGAAAGAGGTGTCGAACTTGGCGTCTTCAGCGATCCTCAGGTCATCGAAGCCTTCCTTGTTGTCAGCCTCCTCCACGCAGTACACAAGCGGGCCTCTCTGGACAGCGCGCTTGCCCACATCCTCCTTGACCCTCGGGTCGGCGGCCACCACCTTGACCGGCATGTCAAGATCAAGGGTTATGACATCACCATTCTTCCATTTGCGGTCGATCACGAGGTATCCTTTCTCAATGGCAGGATCGACGGACTCCCCGTTGACAGCCACCTTATGGCTCTCGCACCAGCCGGGAACCCGCAGGCGGATCTGGGTATCAAGGGATCCTTTGACTCCGACCTTGAGGGTGACGGCACCATCCCAAGGATATTCAGTCTCTTGAGTGAGAGTGACTTCCTTCTTCCCAACCTTGAAGTCAGCGGTGTTCCCCATGTAGAGGTTGACCCAGATGGCCTTGTCAGAGACTCCGTAGATATAGTTCCCGATCGAGGGAAGGAAACGGCATATCTGGCTCGGGCAACAGGCGGTGCCGTACCAAGGCTTGCGATGGTGGGTCCCGACCGACTCGAGCGGATTGACATAGAAGAACACGCTGCCATCCAATGAGATACCAGCCAAAGCCCCGTTGTACATCGAGCGTTCCATCACGTCAGCGAACTTGCTGTCGCCGGTGAACTGGTTCATCCTCCAGTTCCAGTAGACCATGCCCACTGAGGCGCAGGTCTCGCAATACGCGGACAGGTTCGGCAGGTCATAGTCCTCTGTGAAGCCCTCGTTGCTACGGCTCTGGCCGATGCCCCCGGTCAGGTACATATTCCTGAGGACGACATCATCCCACAGACGGTTCAAGGCGTCGATATAGCCTTGGTCGTGGGTGTAGGCGGCAACATCGGCCATGCCGCAGTAGAGATACATGGCGCGCACGGCGTGGCCGGCGATCTCGCTCATCTCCCGGACAGGCTTGTCATCCTGATGATAAGCGTCATTCCAACGCTTCAGGGGAACCCCGTTGCCTCCAAGACCGCGTCCCCTCTCATTGAGAAGCCATTCGGAGAAGTCAAGGTACTTCTTCTCGCCCGTCGCCTGGTAAAGCTTCACGAGAGCCAGCTCGATCTCCTCATGGCCAGGCACCCAGTCACGCTTGCCAGGGCCGAAGACCGTCATCATGTGATCCGCCATCCGGACGCAGACATCCAGCAGCTTCCGTTTGCCTGTGACATTGAAATAAGCCACTCCCGCCTCGATCATGTGGCCGGCGCAGTACATCTCATGGGCGTCCATCCTTGTCCAGCGGTC
>JAFVED010000193.1 GCA_017478125.1 Bacteroidales bacterium
AGGGAAAGATGTTTGCAGATGACGAACACGTTCGCCATGACAAACATGGGAGAGGTGTTCCTGGAAGGGTTCTACTCCACCCGTACCAAAAAAGACCTCACCGCGGGGTTTGACCTTATGCTGTCAAACATCACCGCGGAAAAGGTCATCCAGCTCTTCCCTGCCGTGGACAGCATCATCCCGATGCTGAAGGCTTTCAAAGGACTACTGGATTGCGAGATAGCCGCCACCTCTGCCATAGACACCTCCATGAACATCGTCTTGCCGTCCCTGAGCGGAATGGTCAAGATCGACGGCAAGGACCTTTCGCTCTCCGAGAGCGAGGATCTTGACAAACTCCGCAAGACCCTGAGATTCAAGGACAGGGACTCCAGCTACATCGACCGGATGTCCGTAAGGGGAATTGTCAAGGATAATCAGCTGGAAGTGTTCCCGTTTATCCTGGACGTTGACCGTTATACCTTGGCGCTCAACGGCTTGCAAGGTTTCGACCAGAGATTCAAATACCATGTCGCGGCGATCAGGTCCCCGATCCCGTTCAGGTTTGGAGTCAATCTCGGCGGCACTTTCTCAGACTGGAACTGGAGGCTTGGCAAGGCCAAGTACAAAAGCGTGAAGATCCCTCTTTTCGATGACGAGATCGACGGATTGAGAGTCAACCTTGTGGGTTCCATCCACAACATTTTCGACCGAGGTGTCGAGCAGGCGATACGCCGGAACGAGGAATCCCAGCAAGCTATCGAAGTCAAGAAAGCGGAAGTGTCCTACACAGGAGCCGAGGAAACGGAAGATCTCTCTGAGAGTATGAGAAAGGAACTTGAGGCAATGTGACAAAAAATCACTATATTTGCAGCCGCTACCCGCGGGTGTGTTGGAACTGGTAGACAAGCCAGACTTAGGATCTGGTGCTTCGGCGTATGGGTTCGAGTCCCTTCACCCGCACAAAAAAATACTTGATGAATATCTTCCTCAGGGAAGGCGCTACCCACCCTCTACCCACTTCTTCCTGGCCCGGAAACGGCGCGTCGTCCTGACGCGGTCACCAACAGACTCGAATACATAGCCGATAAGGAAGGACAAGGCTCCGACTTCACGCGACCTCCACCGGCCCCTCCACGTCAGTACCTCTTCCGACACGCGCGCGACGGCCTCCCTGCCACAAATGGTCTCGACATGATTCCGGTCACACCGGCTCCATCCATCTCCAGGCACAAAAAAAACGAATTTGACCTGGCCGCTCCGGCCCAGTCTGAGGTCGCGGCGGTAGAACACCTCGCAACCATCCAGATCAGGCTCCTCCCCACCAGGCAAGACCTTAAGCACGCACATCCCCTCAACAAACCTCACACCTTCGAGAGCTGAGAGGTCGGCCGACCGGCGAGACATCCCGTTCTCCAGGAAAAAGGAATACGGAAACTCATCACTCGGCACCTCAGGGAAAGAGCACACAGTCACATCCTTCCCATAAAACGCGAGGGTGGACACACGATGGGCGCCATCCATCAGCACATGGTCTTTCCCGACAGGGACAATGGACACAGACGGATCGAAATCCCCAGATCCAAAGCTGCCGATCAGGGAGTCGAAGACCTTGAAATGGACAGCGAAACTGCTCTTCTCTTTTTCTTTTCCCCACTCTTTACCCGAAGGGACCAGCACCCGAAGGTTCTCGTAATACACTCTCCTGGCCAGCAATGGACGGGTCTTCCTGTTCCTGACATAAAACAGCTTGGCGAACAGGTCAAAACGGCGCGCGGACAACAACTCCGCCGCCCCCAAAGAGATGACCTCGGATTCACGGCCGCGGAGATGGTATCTCTCTACCCAGCGGGGATGGATCAGATCAAGGGCGTCACTCATACGGCTTGTCACGAGAGAACCTGGCGGAAGTAGGCTATCACCTCATCGAGCCCATCATCCAGGGAGACCTTGGGCTCCCACCCGAGTTCTCTCTTGGCGAGGGAAATGTCAGGACGGCGCATCTTAGGATCGTCGGCGGGAAGAGGCTTGAAGACTATCCTGCTCTTGCCCCCCACCTTCGACAGGACTTTCTCGGCGAGCTCGATCATGGTGAACTCCCCCGGATTGCCAAGATTCACGGGACCGGTAAACCCGGAAGGGGTATCCATCATCTTGATCATCCCTTCGATAAGATCCGACACAAATTGGAAAGACCGGGTCTGGGTACCGTCTCCATAAATCGTTATGTCCTCTCCCTTTAGAGCCTGGACGACGAAGTTCGAGACGACACGGCCGTCATCAGCGGCCATCCTGGGACCATAGGTATTGAATATCCTTATCACCTTGACATCCACCCCGTGGATCCTGTGATAGTCGAAACAAAGGGACTCGGCACAGCGTTTCCCCTCATCGTAACAAGACCTGATTCCGATCGGGTTGACATTGCCCCAATAACTCTCTTCCTGGGGATGCTTGGCAGGGTCGCCGTAGACTTCGGAAGTAGAGGCCTGCAAGACCTTTGCCTTGGTCCTTTTAGCCAGCCCGAGCATGTTGAAAGTGCCGAAAACCGAAGTCTTCGTGGTCTGGATCGGGTCATATTGATAGAATACAGGAGACGCTGGACAAGCGAGGTTATAGATCTCATCCACCTCCGCCCTGAAAGGTTCCGTGACATCATGACGGATCAGCTCGAACCCTGGATGGCCTATAAGATGCCACACATTCTTCTTGGAGCCGCTATAGAAATTATCGAGGCAAATCACAGCGTCGCCTTCGTCCAACAGCCGTTCGCAGAGATGCGAACCGATAAACCCGGCGCCGCCGGTAACCAGAATCTGTTTCATTTCCTGACCATTTTCAACCTTTCCCTGAGGATTGAGGCGTAATCCTTGAACTCTGTCCCCCTGTTGGTCTTGCCGAAATTCGAACGATGGACGCGCCTGTCCGTGGAAACCAAGTCGAGTTTCTTGACAATGAGGCCGTTGGCCTCCATTTTTGTCGACCACTCGATGATCTCCCCGGTCATCCTGGACTCGGAGAAAGGGCCTATCACATCAAACACGGACCTGCGGATCAGAATAGCCCCGGTGAATAAACCATAATAAGGCTCGGGACGGATCAGCGTTCCTGGCAGACTGCCTATCTCCGGCGACACGAAGTCCTTGACCATAGCCTGTACCGCGGAGACATCCGGCTCAGCCTCAATAGAATCCAGCAATGCCTTCAGGGCTCCCTCACGCATCACATCGTCGTGGTCCATGAAGAGGACATAATCCCCTTTCACAGCCGCCAGACCAGTGTTCTTGGCGGCCACCTGCCCCTTGCTGACGGGGTGGGAGAGAACCACGCAACCATAGCCCGACGCTATGGCGGCGGTATCGTCGTCCGATCCGTCGTCGACCACGGTTATCTCTAACGGAACATCCTGACGTTTAAGGCTTTCGATTGCCTCGCGAAGATAATTCGCGCCGTTTTTGACCGGGATTATGACTGAGACATGTTTTTCCAAGGTTCCCAAGATATTTGTTTCGGACGCTAAATTAGTGAAAAAAAAGGAAATCACGAACCTGACCGCTTGCGATAAACGCAACTGCCATCTAACTGGACCAGACCCATCGACCCGGGATCCTCGATACTCTCCCTCTTCAGATCGTCGGAGACAACGAGATACCCTCCGTCATTAAGGGATGCGGAGAGCCTTTCCGCCACACCACGCCTGGTGCCCTCCTCGAAGAATTTCATGACATTCCTGCACAGGATAAGATCGAAGCCCTCCGGATAATCATCCGAGATCAGATTATGGAGCCGGAAGCTGACCATCTCCCGCATGAACTGGGGCATTATCAACTTGATACGCTTGAACTCCGAGTCCTCGTCCGGAATAAGAGTATCCACATAATGGCGGTATTCCGGAGGAATCTCCTTGACGATACGCAGCGGGTATATCCCGGCGCGGGACTTCTCGACCATCTCGAGATTATAGTCAGTGGCGAGCAACTCGATCTTCCGGACGGGAAGGAAATCGAGCAAGACCATCAGTATGCTGTAAACCTCCTTGCCCTCAGAGCATCCGGCGCACCAGACACGGATCTTGTCTTTGGAAGTGCCTTGGAAAGCATCCCGGCATATCTCCCGCAATCCGGGCCATATCTCACCCCGGAAGAAATGAGATCCCAGGAAAGTGAGGTTCCTTCTCAACTTTGACAATGCCTCATGGTCGGACACCACGAAATCGTGATACTTGTCAAGAGAATGGAACCCGTTGAGCAGAGCCTGCCTGCAAAGCTGCGGAAAAACCTGCTCCCGATAATAATACTTAAGCTCCGGGATAATGGCCTCGAATCTCGCGACAGAGTATTTGTTATCGCTGAATGGATTATGAAGCATAAACTTCGGCCAGAATTTCCTTTCCATATATAAACGGAAAGAAGACATCCCGTCCCCAAGAGTCCCGACAAAGGAGGATCTTGTCTCCGGCATCTTGTAATCAACGCCATTGTCCCATGCCTCGCTGGAGAGCAGGGTGACAGCCGCGTTGCTGTTGGAGTCAAACCCGGCCCGGGCGTTGTGATGAGCCGCTGACCAGACAACCCTGTGGGCGACCTTCTGGTTCTCTCCGCCGAGCTTGAAACCGATGCCTGTCCTCACCTCCCCCGAAGGCCGGCTCTCGACGGAGAGCCACCCGTTGTAAGAAGCCTCGCAGTTGTCCAGGACCACGGGAGCGATAGGGCCAAGGGTACTCTTGGTATAGAGGTCGAAACCGTCATCAATGTTATGGAAAGCCCTGCAAGAATAAAAGCCATTTCCCTCACCTACCGACAATTTGGCCCCGAAACCGTCGGCGTTGCGGCGGACAGTGTCGCTATTGTCATGCGAGACACACCTCTCTATTCTGTTGCGGGCAGGAAGCTCTGAACCGGAAGTTCCTGGAAATGAGCATATCAATATCCCGGTATCGCCATTGGCGCAAGCCTCGCAATGCCTTACCTCATTGTCGGAGCCACACACATGCAGGCCGCAAGAAGGAGAGCCGCGGAACACGATACCTTCTATATGCCAGAAGTTTCCCCTGAGGATCATCGCTGGAAGCTTGACCGGGAAGGAAGACCCGTCGATGACGGCCTTGCCCGGATGCTCGGCGCGGAGGATTATTGGTCTGCCCGGCTTTCCGGAACGGGATCCGGGAATATAGTATGGCCCACCTTTGTATACCCCGTCAGGAAGTACGATCTCCCCTCCAGGAACAGCCTGGGAGATCGCCGCGACCAGATCCACGGGATCCGGCGCCGGAGATGGCTTCAGGGATAAGACAAGCGAATGGTCGAAAGGATAGTCCGGCACAAGGGCGCTGATAGCGTAAGACGGAGTCCTGCCTAACCTTCCCGGCCTCGACTCGAAATGTATATCCGAGACACTGACCTTGATATCCCCGGCCACGGCGAAGCCGACATAGATTCTCCCGCGATCCTGCCTCAGAAGGAAATCATGACCCGGGAAAACAATTATCTCGACCTTGTCCCCGACATACATGGCGGCTGTGAAACCTTCGTCTGTCTTCTCCAGTCGGAAGCGCCTTTCGTCTCCGGGTCTCAGGACATCATCCTCTTCCCGCGTCGGGAACAGTCTCGACGGATCGAGCTTCCTGCGGCCGTCCTGCCGCAGCGCCTTACGGTCGGTATAACCTCCCACAACCCGGACACCGCAGGAGTAATGGCGACCGTCCAAAGAGCGGAAACGGCCAAGTAACAAGTGATTGCGATGGACGGCCAGCTCGGAGGGATTCTCTACGGTGTCAACCACCATTATACCATAGCCCGACTGAAAGTCCGCACCGGAAGAATCCTCAACCCTGAAAGTGGCCGAGACGCTGAAGTTCTCTCTCCTGGGATCGATCCCTATGTACGAGAACCTGAAACAATCCTGCGAGTCCGCCAGTTTACCCCTTCCGGGATTACCGAATACCTTGTCGATCCAGTCCATCAGACATCCCCTTTTTTACGACACACATAGACCCTGGTTATCCCCCACTCGATTATTTCCGACGCGGAATATCCGGCGAACCGGATCTTGTTCAGGATCACAGGATCAGACACGGTGATGTCGGTCCAATACAGGAAGGTGGGAGGCAGATCAGGCAAAGACTTGGATAAAAAAAATCCCGCGGAATGACCCTTTATCGGATAGATAGAAGCGGAAGAATCAAGGCGATACACACTCTGATAGAGAATAAACAGGGAACGATAGTCCACAAGGGAATCTGTCCCCTTATACTCGTCGAACTTCTCAAAAACAGGTTGCCACCCGTCATAGACATATTCGACATTCCTCCTGAAGAAAGGCAAGGCAGCCATCGCTATAACAAGACAGACAGCCGCACCCCGTATAAAACCCCGGATCCGGTGGAGACGGATCACCCTGTCAAAAGCGACCCAGAACAGGACGGCGCCTAGAAAGAACATGAACGAGTAATACCTGGTCTTCATCAAACCGCATATCCCGCAGAAGACCCAGAAGACAAACGCGACTCCGAGCATGACCAGGACAAAACCATCCCGCCGCGCCGGGGCCTTCCTCCTCGCCGTGAAAAAGAGGATCACCAGACAGACAAGGGCGACAACCAGAAGGATCCACGAGCCGAACACCGACTCGCCAAACATCTTGACCGAATCCGCCAACGCCCCGGCCTTGTCCGACCATGATGAGGTCAGCAGGAAATCAGCGTGTTTGGCGACAACGCTCCTCAACTCGCCCGGCTCGGTGGCCGTGTGGGCGGATGGATGGAGGATGACGCTCACGTACCTGATAATGCCAGGGGTCAGAAGCGCCAGCCCGGCGACAGGGATAAAGTAATACAGGCTCTGGACATATCGCCTCCTGGCAACCAGCCCGACAGTGAAAAAGAGGATAAGGGCCCCTCCCGACACGAAGATCAGCTCGGAATTCTTGAAGGCCAGATACAGGGACAGGAACGCCACTGCCTCATAAGCGAGATTTCTCATGTGCGACCGGCCGTCCCACATGAGTTTATGGAAAACCAAGGAGACAAGGAACAAAAGCAATGTCCAGGAATAGAAGCGGCAGAAAACCGCCAACCCAAGGACCAAGGGGCAGAAGCCCCACATGGCGACAGCCATCAACGCCACCCCGCGGTCAACCCCGAGACAGCGCGCCAGGAAATAGAACAGCAGGAACTGGAAGAGGATCCAGACGGCCATGTTGAAGAAAATACATATCCATTTTGGCGCCTCGCCCTTTCCGAAAAGACTCTCAAGGACATTGATGATCCACATGTAGTTCCTGTCCTGAAAGAATTTATTGACCGATTTCGAGAAAGGGAGCTCAAGCACACTCTCCCACTTCTCGACCGTGAACCTGGTTTTCAGGTCCCCGACGGACATCCACTCCCCCTCCTTCCACTGGGGACTCCGGAACATATACTCGATCTTTCCCTTGCGGAATTTGATGTTCTGGGCATATTCGAAGGTGTACAGCTCGTCAGTATAATAATGGACCTTCCTGGAAGCCCAGTAAAGCATGGCGCAGCACTGGAGGATGATGACCGCGACGAGGATCAACCTTGAGAGTTTCTTGCTCATAACTCTTTCTCCCACAATGGAATGACCTTCTCCAACGAGAATTGTTCAGCGAACTCCCTTCCCCTTTCCGAAAGACTCTCCCTAAACCGGATGTCCTCATCCAAGGCGGACATGGCCTCCGAAAGCGCGTACTCGTCACCCACCGGGACCATAACACAACTGCCGGAATCCCGGAACAGCTCTCCGGCGCTCTCAAAAGAGGTAGTGACGCAAGGAATCCCCATCATCATGGCCTCCAAAAGAGCGTTCGGCATACCCTCGTAATCAGAGGACAGGACAAACATCTCGGCATCCTTGATGGCCTCATGGATATCACTGACAAACCCCTCAAGAAAGACCTTCCCGTCAAGGGACAGGTCATGTATCAGTTTCCTCAACTCTTCCTCCTGAGGGCCTTTCCCATAGATATGAAGGGTATGACCGGGATGGCCTTCCAGAAAACGGGAGAACGCCCTGATGAGCAGGGGGAAATTCTTTTGCGGTTTCAGGCGGCCGGAAGCCACGATCCCGCGACTGCTTCCCTCGGCCATTCGAGTGACTTCGACAGGATTAGGGACAACCACTCCCTTCCTCCTTATCTCCTCTGGAAACATGTCACGGACCGTCTCGGACTGGAACAGAACCTTGTCAGCATGGCGATAGGCCTGACAGGCGGAGCGGAAATGCGCCTCACCTTTCTTCTTCGGATTGTTTCTCTCGGACATTATCTTTTTCCCGCCCCCTAAAGTATAGGCATTCAGGAGGTTGGGCTTGTTCAGGAAACTCAGGGTGACATCCGGGCGGAAGAACAGGCGGACAAAGGAAAGGTAAAGATAGCCGAAAACAATGGATATAAGCCACCGGTAGGGAATAATGGATTCCTTTCGGAGGTCGAACAACCCGGCGTCGCGGACTTTGACCTTATCGGAGAGGGGATACGGATTGGATGAGGCGGAGAAAGGCATTATTGAGACCTTGTGCCTCTGGGCTAAAGC
>JAFVED010000194.1 GCA_017478125.1 Bacteroidales bacterium
AGCCACAAATCCTGGGTCCATATTATTGATAAACAACGATTTCAGCGGGGAGCTCTTCCCCGCCAAGAGATTCCCACGGTCCGACGACGTGGACTTCCTCAGGGGCGAGGTCGAGTGGGAATACGGCAACCTTTACTTCAGCCAATGGAATATTGAGATGACTATCGAATACCTGTCGTGACATGAAGAAAAACAAATCCTTGTCGGCGTTCATCTGCCTTTTCATCGTTATCGGCCTGTTCTCCTACATGGGAATCGCTATGGGGGCGGCCAACATGCTGAACACAATCATGCGCACCGCGCATGACCTCTTGCTCAACACCGTGTTCTACCTGATGGGCATATGTGTGATCACCGGCGCCCTCGGCAAGCTGTTTGTGGAGTTCGGAGTGGTCGACCTGATAGAGAAAGTCCTGCGACCGCTCATGAGACCGCTTTTCAACCTGCCGGGAGTGGCTTCCTTAGGAGCGGTGATGACTTTCCTCTCCGACAACCCGGCGATCATCACGCTCTCGAAGGACAAGCGTTTCGCGAGCTATTTCAAGAAATACCAGTTCATCTCCCTGACGAATTTCGGGACGGCATTCGGCATGGGCCTGATAGTCATCATATTCATGATCGGCAACGGCTACCTGACAGAGCCTCTGGTGGGCCTGTTCGGAGCCTTTGTCGGCTGCATTGTCACCACAAGGCTGATGCAGCATTTCGTGGTGAAGGCCTACCCGGCCTACAAAGACGAGGACGTGGTCAGCGACGAGGAGCTCGAGAACCTCAATGCCGAGCCTGAGCATCTGGAGGAGAAAAGCACCTTCCTTCGCACCCTCAACGCCCTTCTGGACGGGGGCAAAAACGGGGTGGATGTGGGTCTGTCGATCATTCCCGGAGTCCTTATCATCTCCACGCTGGTGATGATGCTGACTTTCGGCCCGGACTCCGCCGGAGCCTACACCGGTGCCGCCTACCAAGGCACGGAGCTTCTGCCCTGGCTGGCCAACAAGGTCGACTGGCTCTTCAAAGCCCTGTTCGGTTTCAATGACCCGCACCAGATCGCCTTCCCGATCACAGCGCTCGGTGCCGTGGGAGCCGCCTTGAGCCTGATTCCCAATTTCCTTGCCCAAGGCTGGATCGACGGCAATGCCATAGCCGTGTTCACCGCCATCGGAATGTGCTGGAGCGGCTTCCTGAGCACACACACCGCCATGCTCGACTCGCTCGGCTACCGCGAGCTGACCGGCAAGGCCATCCTCTCCCACACAATCGGCGGCCTCGTGGCGGCGATTACCGCGCACCTGGTCATTCTGCTAATAGGGCTGATAGCGTAGATTCTTCGCCGCGCCCAGAATGACAGAGGGAAAGATTCGCTACATATTGTAACGTTTTTAAATTATATTTAGTAAATTTAAAGGCCAAATTATTAATAATAGTTAATAAATGAAACAGGTCATCGAATGTGTCCCCAATTTCAGCGAAGGCAGGGACAAGAATGTGATTGAACAGATAGTGAGGGCGATAGCCGCTGTCGACGGGGTCAAAGTCCTCGATGTGGATCCCGGAGAGGCGACCAACAGGACCGTGGTGACCTTTGTCGGGGAGCCTGGGGCAGTCCTGGAGGGAGCCTTCCAGGGAGTCAAGAAGTCCGGTGAGGTGATCGACATGAGGAAGCACCACGGGGCTCACCCGCGTTCAGGCGGCTGCGACGTGCTCCCGCTCGTCCCTGTCTCCGGAATAACCCTTGAGGAGTGCGCCGAACTCGCCAGAGGGCTAGCGAAGCGGATATTCGATGAACTTGGAATCCCCTGCTACTGCTATGAGGCGGCCGCATACAAACCGGAGAGGAAGAACCTCGCGGTCTGCCGCTCCGGAGAATATGAGTCCCTTCCCGAAAAGATCGCGGATCCGGAGAGAAGGCCTGATTTCGGTCCCAAAGAATACAATGAGACAGTGGCCCGCTGCGGGGCTATCAATGTGGGAGCCAGGAACTTCCTCGTGGCCGTCAACTTCAACCTCAACACCACCTCCACCCGCAGGGCGATGGCCGTGGCCTTCGATGTGAGGGAGAAAGGGCGCAAGAAAAGGGAGGGCGGAAGCCTGACCGGCAAGGTTCTGAAGGATGCCGAGGGCAACGACATCTGGGAGCCCGGGACCCTCAAAGGCTGCAAGGCGATCGGCTGGTATATTGACGAATACGGGATCGCCCAGGTCTCGATGAACATCACCGACATAGAGACCACTCCCCTTCATGTCGCGTACGAGGAGGTCTGCCGGGCCGCCGCGGCCAGAGGATTGAAGGTGACCGGGACCGAGATCGTCGGCCTGGTACCGAAACGGGTATTGACGGACGCGGGCAAATTCTATCTGGAGAGGCAACGCAGGTCGCTCGGGATCGCCGAGGAGGAGATCATGAAGATCGCTGTCAAGTCGATGAGCCTCGATGACCTGAGGCCATTCAACCCTCGTGAGAAAGTCATCGAGTACCTGATGGAGGATCCGGCGGAAACAGCTGTCCGGCAGAGACTTGTGAGGATGTCCCTTAAGGGTTTCGCCGCAGAGACAGCATCCGAGTCACCCGCTCCTGGCGGAGGATCGGTCTCGGCCTACATGGGTGCCCTGGGAGCCGCCCTCGGCACGATGGTCGCCAACCTGTCGGCCCACAAGAGAGGCTGGGACGACCGCTGGAAGGAGTTCTCCGACTGGGCGGAGAAAGGCCAGGCGCTGGTCTCCGAGCTGGTCTCGCTGGTCGACGAGGACACAGCCGCCTTCGACAGGATCATGGCCGCTTTCGGACTTCCTAAAGGCACTCCGGAGGAGAAAGAGGCCAGGGATATGGCCATCGAGGACGCTACCTTCTACGCCTCCCAGGTGCCCCTGCGCACGATGAGAGTCTCGTTCAAGGTCTTTGAGTTAGCCCGGGCGATGGCCTCGGAAGGCAATCCCAACTCAGTCTCTGACGCCGGGGTCGGGGCCCTGGCCGCCAGGAGCGCCGTGCTGGGAGCGTGCCTCAACGTGAAGATCAACGCCGTCGGCCTGAAAGACCAGGCCAAGGCCGCAGAGCTGATCTCGGAGGCGGAGAGCATCGCCACGAAGGCCGTGACCGAAGAAAAAGAAATACTGGAAATAGTCAACGGAAAGATCAATGGATAAGTTTCAGGAGGAGATACTCGCGGGGATTCCTCAAGACCGTCTTCCGGATCCCAAGCCCTACGACAGGGAGATCAACCACGCCCCGAAGCGCAAGGACATCCTGACCAGGGAGGAGAAAGCGCTGGCGCTCAAGAACGCCCTGAGGTATTTCCCCAAGAGGTTCCATGCCGAGCTGGCCCCGGAGTTCGCCCGGGAACTCAGGGATTACGGCAGGATCTACATGTACCGTTTCCGCCCCTCCTATGACATTTACGCCAGGCCGATAGACAAGTATCCCGCGAAGTCCCGCCAGGCGGCCGCGATCATGGCGATGATCCAGAACAACCTGGACCCGAGGGTCGCCCAGCACCCCCACGAGCTGATAATCTACGGGGGAAACGGAGCCATATTCCAGAACTGGGCCCAATACCGGTTGACAATGAGGTATCTGGCCACGATGAGCGACGAGCAGACGCTCGCGATGTACTCCGGCCATCCGATGGGGCTGTTCCCGAGCCATAAGGACGCCCCAAGGGTTGTAGTGACCAACGGAATGGTGATCCCCAACTATTCCAGCCAGGACGACTGGGAGAGGTTCAACGCCATGGGTGTCTCGCAGTACGGCCAGATGACAGCCGGATCTTACATGTACATCGGTCCGCAGGGAATTGTCCACGGCACGACGATCACGGTGATGAACGCCGCGCGGAAACAATTGAAAGCCAGGAATATTCCCGGAACCCCCGAGAATATGAGAGGGATGCTTTTCGTCACCGCCGGCCTCGGCGGGATGTCCGGAGCGCAGCCGAAGGCTGGGAACATCGCCGGGGTGGTCAGTGTCACCGCGGAGATCAACCCTCTCGCCGCCCGAAAACGCTTCGACCAGGGCTGGGTGGACGAGCTCCACAACGACCTGGATGAGCTAATCCCGAGGATCCGGAAAGCCGTCGAGGGCAAGGAGACCGTCTCGCTCGCCTATGTCGGCAACGTGGTTGACCTCTGGGAGAGGCTGGCCGATGAGGGCGTCAACGTCGACCTCGGATCGGACCAGACATCCCTCCATAATCCGTGGGCCGGCGGCTACTACCCCGTCGGACTGACCCTTGAGGAGTCCAAGAGGATGATGGCTGGGGAGCCTGAGAGATTCAAAGAAGCCGTCAGGGCCTCCCTCCGCAGGCAGGTCGCCGCCATCAACAGGCTGAGCGCCAAGGGGATGTATTTCTTCGACTACGGCAACGCCTTCCTCCTTGAGTCCTCAAGGGCGGGAGCCGATGTGCTGAGACCTGACGGCTCGTTCCGCTACCCGTCTTACGTCCAGGACATCATGGGTCCCCTCTATTTCGACTACGGCTTCGGCCCGTTCCGCTGGGTCTGCATGAGCGAGGATCCCGCCGACCTCGCCAAGTCCGACGCGCTGGCGGTCAAAGCGCTCTCCGAGGAGGCTCTGACGGCTCCGGAAGAGATCCGAGGACAGCTGAGGGACAATATCCACTGGATTGAGGAGGCAGGGCGCAACAAACTCGTGGTCGGGTCCCAGGCGAGGATCCTTTACGCCGACTGTGAGGGCAGGACCAAGATAGCCCTGGCCTTCAACGAGGCGATAGCCAAAGGCGAGATCAAGGCACCGATAGTCCTCGGGCGCGACCATCACGATGTATCCGGGACAGATTCCCCATTCCGCGAGACATCGAACATCTACGACGGCTCCCGCTTCACGGCCGACATGGCGATCCAGAATGTCATCGGAGACTCCTTCCGGGGAGCGACCTGGGTGTCCGTCCACAACGGCGGAGGCGTAGGCTGGGGCGAGGTGATCAACGGAGGCTTCGGGATGGTCATAGACGGTTCTGACGACTCCGCCCGCCACATCCGCCAGATGCTTTTCTGGGACGTCAACAACGGCATCGCCCGCCGTTCCTGGGCGAGAAACGAGGGCGCCAGAAACGCCATATCAAGAGAAATGGGCCGGACCCCGGATCTTGAGGTGACAATTCCGAACTTGACAGACGACTCATTGATCACTAAAGTTTTGGAAGAATAATGACACATATTATCTCTAAAGACCATCTCAGCCTCCGAAGGCTGAAAGAGATCCTGGACAACCACGAGAGGCTTGAGCTTGGTGACGAGGCCAGGTATTCTATTGAGAAATGCAGATCCTACCTTGACAGCAAGATGGAGGACATCAGCCATCCGGTCTACGGGATCACGACCGGCTTCGGATCACTGTACAATGTGACAATCCCCACTGACCAGCTGTCCCAGCTCCAGTACAACCTGGTCGTGAGCCATGCCTGCGGGACAGGCGAGACAGTGAGACCCGACATTGTACGGTTGATGCTCCTTTTGAAGGCCCAGTCCCTCTCATACGGCCATTCAGGTGCGCAAGTGATAACTGTCCAGCGACTTCTGGACATGTTCAACAACGACATTCTTCCCGTGGTCTACCAACAGGGATCGCTTGGGGCATCTGGAGACCTGGCCCCGCTCGCCCACATGAGCCTGCCGCTGATCGGCCTTGGAGAAGTTCTCTATAAAGGACAGACAAGAACAAGCGAGGAGGTCTGGAATGAGATGGGATGGGAACCTATCACCCTCCAGTCCAAGGAAGGCCTGGCTCTTTTGAACGGTACACAGTTCATGAGCGCCCATGCCATCTGGTCCCTGATCCAGTGCCACAGGCTCTCCGAATGGGCCGACAAGATCGGGGCGATGTCCCTGGAGGCTTATGACGGACGTATCGAGCCTTTCATCCCCCTGACACACGTGCTCAGGCCACATAAAGGGCAGATTGACACAGCGGAGCGCTTCAGGAGAATCCTCGAGGGAAGCGAGCTGATGGGCAGGCCTAAAGAACACGTTCAGGACCCATATTCATTCCGTTGCATCCCGCAGGTCCACGGTGCCGTCAAAGATAACTGCCGCTATGTGGAGTCCGTCATTGAGAACGAGATCAACTCCGCGACGGACAACCCCAACATATTCCCGGATGAGGATATGATCATCTCGGCGGGCAACTTCCACGGAGAGCCGATAGCTATCCCGATGGATACGCTCGCGATAGCGATGTCGGAGCTGGCCAATATCTCCGAAAGGAGGATTTTCAGGCTTATCTCCGGACAGAGAGGCCTACCCAAGTTCCTGGTCGCCAATCCAGGGCTGAACAGCGGCTTTATGATCCCGCAATACACGGCCGCCTCGATCGTGAGCCAGAACAAGGGACTTTGCTGGCCGGCCTCAGTCGATTCCATCCCATCCTCTCAAGGACAAGAGGATCATGTCAGTATGGGATCAAACTCAGCGACCAAGCTTGTCAGGGTCGTGGAAAACTGCGAGACCGTCCTCGCGATAGAGCTTTTCAATGCCGCCCAGGCCCTGGATTTCAGGCACAAGGAGACCGGCTTGAAGTCTTCGCCGGAGATAGAAAGAATATTCGACGGGTTCAGGCAGGTTGTCCCATTCATTGATAACGACTTGTACATGCATCCGCTGATCATGAAGTCAATAGATTTCATAAGATGAAGATAATCAAGAACATCCGGGAACTCGTCGGGATAGTCCCCGAAGGTGTGCTCCGTAAGACTGGATCCCAGATGGACGAAGTGGTCTCTATCCAGGACGCCTACCTCACCATCGACAACGGTCTTATCATGGACTTCGGGAAGAAAGGGGAATGCCCTGAGGCCGGAGACTCCGACGAGCTGATCGATGCCGCCGGAGGCATGGTGATGCCGATGTTCTGTGACTCGCACACCCACATCTGCCACGCGGGATCGAGGGAGCGGGAGTTTATCGACAAGATAAATGGCTTGAGCTATGAGGAGATCGCGGCCAGAGGCGGTGGTATACTCAACTCCGCCGACCTGCTTCACGAAACCTCCGAAGAAGCCCTCTATGCCCAGACTATGGAAAGGGTCAATGAGATGATCGGGAAGGGAACGGGTGCAATCGAGATAAAGAGCGGCTACGGCCTCACCACCGTTGACGAGCTTAAGATGCTGAGAGTCATAAAAAGGGTCAAAGAGACTTCGCCAGCCATCATCAAGGCCACCTTCCTCGGGGCACACGCGGTAGGAAGAGCCTACACGGGGCGAACCGGGGAATATGTCAGCTTGGTGTGCGAGCAGATGATTCCAGCGGTCGCTTCCGAGGGGCTGGCTGACTACGTGGACGTGTTCTGCGATGACGGGTTCTTTACCCCCGCACAAACCGACAGGATACTGGAGACTGGAGAGCGGTTCGGACTTGTCCCCAAGATTCACGCCAACGAGCTCGCATGCTCCGGAGGTGTCCAAGTGGGAGTCGCCCATGCGGCGCTTTCAGTCGACCATCTTGAGCGTACAACCGCCGCGGAGATAGAGGCGCTTAAAGGGACCGCGACCATGCCCACAATGCTTCCCGGATCCTCTTTTTTCCTGGGGATGCCCTACGGCAGGGCCAAAGACTTCATCCAAGCCGGACTGGGAGTGGCCTTGGCCTCAGACTACAACCCGGGCTCGTCACCCTCCGGTGACATGCGTTTTGTCATGGCTCTCGGTTGTGTCAAGATGAGGCTGACTCCGGATCAGGCTTTCAACGCGTGTACTCTTAACTCCGCCTACGCCATGGGAATCTCCGACATAGCCGGATCCATAACAAGAGGAAAGAGAGCGAACTTGTTGATAACCAAGCCGCTCTCTTCAATCGCAACCATTCCGTACAGCTACCAGACTCCCTTCATCAGGCAGGTTGTCATCTGAACGAGTACCTCAAACCGAATGACATGATAAAGTCAAAAGGATGCTCGGTGTAGATCGAGCTGACTTTGGAGTCACCGCCAAAATGGTAACTCACACCCGGCTCCAGATACAAGCCGAATGAGCCGGGAAGATTGGCCTGCAGACCAGCCGCAGCATTCAAAGACCACGCGAGAGGCTTGACACTGAACTCGTTCTCCGCGACCGCAGCCTTCACACCGTCATGCGTCACAACTGTCTTGGAGAAGGCGCTGACACACTTCTCGACCATTCCACCGCCAGAGGCGTATAATGTGAGCCACTCCTTGTCCCAAATGTCAGCTTTAAGATTCAGCGGCACTCCGAGATACCTCAGGGACTGGTTCTCCTGGGCGATCCGGGTGCCTGAAGACGTGGTAAACGAGCTCCGGAGAACAGAGTACGTCAGCCCGGACTCTATAGAAAGCACCTCAGTGACAGGGAAATCCAATGACAACGAGAACCTTACGGGCCTCTTGTGATCATCGTCCTTACTCACAGGGACAGACACGGTCCTGGTGTAGATGGAATTCACGTCCCGCGTCGCGATATCAAGATAAGAAGCGGCGACGCCGTGGAAGAAAGGCTTGGTGTCCATCATGTTCACATCCTGGGATCCGCGTGCCGCGCTCGACAGGGAGAAGCCGGCCGAAGGACGGCGGAGGCCTGGAGAATCTTCGGACGTGGCGGACATATATCCCGACCAGTCCTCACCGTCGTGACCGGTCTTGAACCCCGTATCCTCACGCTTAACCAAAGCGGGAACCCTCACTACACTTTCACGCACCTCCAAAACACTCTCCGGAATATCCATCACACTTTCAGGTATTTCCATGATGATCTCAGGATAATCCACTTCCGTCAGGGCCGCGACCAGGACAGGTCCTCCATTAAGATCTGTTTTTGGAGAGACCTGACCTCCCTCTTTGTCAGCTGAAGAAGAAATGTTATTGTCGGGGGAGGCCGGGTTCTCCGCGATCCGTCCAATATCTGAACCGGTGCCTGGCCCGCCGCTCCTGTCAATCAGGCGCACACCGGCAAAGACACCCAAGGCCAAGGCAGCGGCCGCGGCGAAGGCCCAGACCCAAGGCATAAACCTCGGTCCCCGCTCTCTGGCAGGGAAAATGGAGGATTCCACCTTCTCCCAGACCCCTTCGGGAACGGGAGTCTCGTGGGACTCCATCTTGTCCTTGATTATTTTCAACCAATCTTCGCTCATCGTTTTATCTTGACCTTTTCAATATATTCCTTTATCTTTCTCGCCAGTATCGTCCTGGCCCTATGCAGCTGCGAGGCGGAGGTGCTTTCCGATATTCCCAACAATCCGGCGATCTCCTTATGGCTCCTGCCCTCTAGCGCGTAAAGGTTAAACACTGACCGGTACCCATCCGGGAGCCCCTTGATCATCTCGTGTATCACCTCAGCCGGCACGTTCTCCACATCAGGTGGCTCGACTTCCTCTTCCGCGGCCACATCCCTGAAATCCTCCTCATACACGACCGGCTCGCTTCTTCGCTTTCCGCGGAGAGTCTTGAGGCTCTCGTTGACCAGTATCCGTCTCATCCATGCCTTCAACGAGCCTTCCCCTCTGTAGTCGAAGCTGTCCAAGGAAGTGAATATCTTCACAAAACTTTCCTGAAGGACATCCTTCTGGTCCCGCTGATCCGGGAGAAACCTGGAACACGTGGCGGCAAGATAACCCGAGTACCGGTCATACAGCTCTCTTGCCGCGGTCCTGTCCCCGTTCCTGGCCCTTTCCAGAACCTTGCCCTCTGCCTCAGCCGACAGTCCGCTATTGCTCAACAGCCCTGTTCCCATACCTCAACCTCAACGTTTTCTCTCCACTGAACGACATCCAATGCAGAACAACTGATGTGGGACCACTGTACTCATCTTTTCTGGACATGTACAACTGGCAAATCCGGAAGGCTACCAAACTCTCATTCCAGGAGCTCTGAAAATCACCATTGTCCTTATGGACCAGATACAAGTGATCTGGATGTTTTCGTGAAGCGTAGAGGTTGACAGAATGCCTGGTGACATCCCCCCAGAAGGTGGCGAAATGAACCATCATGTAGCCGTCCTCAGAGAAAGTCATCCAATCCGGAATACCCTCATTAGTGACCACATCGACCGGGCTGCTCGCGTTGAGCATTTCCGAGACGGAATCAAAACCTGTCGAGACCGGAGTGACCGGAAAAGACGAGCCCCCTGACAAGCCGTCATCAATGTCGATGTAAACCGCATCCCTGGTCTCGATGGAATCGATCCGCTCCACAATGATCGCTTTTGTGCAAAAATCCGATTCCCGATCCAGGCCTGAGTAAGCTACCAAGGCTCTCACCTCCCCGGAGTAAGGATTATCCCAGCCGATGGGTTCAAGCGTCACGCCGTCCTCCAACTGGAAATAATTCCTGCCGGAAAAGGACCTCCTCACCGTCACGATGGCATTCGCCCACCTGACATTTTCCGGGAAGTCACTCACCTGGGCCGCCTGATTCCAAACCACGTCCGATATGACATTTTCTTTCACACAAGACGGAAGCGAAAACAGCAGCGTCAATGAGATAACCACCAGGAAACGGTGGAAGAGGAGTGAGTCCTCCCTCATCAGCTTTCCATCATTACTATTCATAGCTTCTATACTATAAATCCCGGAATTGAGAAATCTTGCATAAAAATGACAAAAAAATTTTTATATTCGTCCTGTTATTCAACGAATTTGACGAAATGACCCACAAACCCATGTACAAACTGGGTATCTCCCTGATTCCTGTCATACTTCTTGTGATCCTACTGGCGCTCGACATAAGCATCTTCGGCAGCGACGCCATCCTGGGAGCGAGCCAGGTCTCGCTGTTGTTCTGCTCAGGAATATGCGTGTGGCTCTCGACATGGCTTTTCAAAATGCCCTGGAAGGATTTCGAGGACGCTATCAAAAGCAACATCGGAGATGTCACCACAGCGATTGTCATACTGTTTTTGATCGGGGCAATATCCGGCACGTGGACGATGAGCGGCATTGTCCCGACGTTCATATACTACGGAGTCAAGATAATCAGCCCCAAGGTTTTCCTGCTGACAGCCTGTGTCATCTGCGCCCTGGTCTCTTTGATGATCGGCAGCTCATGGACCACAATAGCGACAATCGGCGTGGCTCTGCTCGGCATAGGGAAAGCTGAAGGATTCTGCGAGGGGATAGTCGCGGGCGCGATCATCTCAGGAGCATATTTCGGTGACAAGATCTCACCTTTGTCGGACACCACGGTCATGGCTTCATCCATGAATAAAGTACCGCTTTTCGAGCACATCCGATATATGCTTTTCACCACGGTGCCATCGATCACGATCACACTGCTGATATTCCTCTTCATCGGACTGTCCCACTCAGGAGCTGACGCCGATACGATCAGGAAATACACGGACATTCTCGGCGCGAGATTCAACCTCACCCCATGGCTGCTGGTAACTCCCGTGATTACCGCCGTGATGATCGCCAGGAAAATGCCGGCCTTGTCTGTGCTGGCCATCTCGACCCTCCTCGCCGCTGTCTCCGCCGTAATATTCCAGCCGGACATCATCAGGGAGATCGGCTCGAGGGTAGCGAGCGGGCATGAAGGGAAAGTGATGTTCTCCGGAGTTGTCCAGACGATCTACGACACGGTCTCCCTCGAGACCGGAGATCCGGAAGTCAATGAGCTTGTCACATCAAGGGGAATGGTCGGTATGCTCAACACGGTATATCTCATTATCTGCGCCATGTGTTTCGGAGCCGCCATGAAGGCTGGAGGCATGCTGCGGAACATAGCCGGTTTGATAGTCCCATTCTCGAGACACCGGGGAAGCCTGGTCGCGTCGACAGTGGTCACGGGGACAGCTTTGAATGGTGTCGTCTCGGATCAGTACCTGTCCATCATCTTGACTTCGAGCGTTTTCAAGGACATCTACGAGAGAGAAGGATACGAGTCCAGGTTGCTTAGCCGCGCCGTCGAGGACTCGGCCACTGTCACTTCCCCGCTGTTCCCGTGGAGCAGTTGCGGGATGACCCAGGCCACGATCCTGAGCGTCCCGACAATCACGTATCTCCCCTATTGCTTTTTCAATATCATCAGTCCCTTCATGAGCATAATAATAGCCCTGACAGGCTATAAAGTCGTCAGGGCCATAAAAGAAAAAGCAGAGTCTAGTTCTTCTGCTTGAGAAGGTCGCGGATTTCCTCGAGAAGAACCACGTCATCCGGTTTGGGAGCGGGAGCCTCAGGCTCGGCGGGTGCCTCTTCTTTCTTCTTCCCTGTCAAAGCCTTAGCCTTGTTGATACCCTTGATCACAAGGAAGATGCAGAGGGCGATGACGATGAAGTCGAAAAGAACCTGGAGGAAATTGCCCCAAGTGATGGCCACCTCAGGCTTGACGACTTCCTCGCCTTCCACAATAGCCTTGCTGATGACCCATTTCCAATCAGTGAAATTGAGCCCACCGCACAGAGCGCCCACAACGGGCATGATGATGTCGCTCACCAGGGAGGTGACGATCTTCCCGAAGGCACCGCCGATGACCACACCGACAGCCATGTCAATGACATTGCCTTTCATCGCGAATTCCTTGAATTCGGACCAGAATTTTCCTTTTGCCATAACTTTTTCTATTTGAGATTAATTAGGAATGATTCAGCTTCACCCAGGGTCTCTATTTTCCCGACATGCATCATCCTCAAACGCTCCGGCAGCAGAACGTATACAGGATGAGTGGCACACTCTTTAATATAGAAGTCCATTATCGGGAATCTATCTCCCCAACCATCTTCATCAAATATAGTGAAAATTCTGTCAGAAATCAAATGTACGCCAGAAAAGGCGAGTTTCCTGTATTTTCCCGGATCAAGTCCAGGATAGGGACTCCTCACCTCTCCCGTCCCTACATTTGTCCATCCCACAAGCCGCATGTCCTCATCGAAAAGAAGGTAACGCTTTGTCACCCTGTCACTGACAAGGATGTTCGCGAGCGCTCCCGGCCTGGCCTGGGACAAGAACCACCGGATGTCAAGATCGGACAGAATGTCAACGTTATGGACCAGGAAACTATCTCCCTCAAGAGACTTCCTGGCATACCTGATCCCTCCTCCGGTCTCCCTGAGGAAGTCCCTTTCGTCAGAGAAAGCGACATTTATCCCGAAATCACCTTGCCTGCGGACGTAACCGATGATAGCGTCAGCGAAGTGATGCACATTGATGACGATGTCGGTTATACCGGCCGCCTTCAGTTTCCCGACCACATGATGGAGCAAAGGAAGGCCGCCGACAGGAACCAACGCTTTGGGTATCGTGTCAGTCAAGGGTTTAAGCCGGGTTCCCATACCCGCGGCGAAGACAAGGGCTCTCATCACAGGATACGCTCAATGTCCAACTCACGGTGAGAGACAGTTATCTTGATGTCGAACCGGTCCGACAAGTGCCTGGCAAGGCGTTCCGCGCAATAGACAGACCGATGCTGTCCCCCGGTGCATCCGAAGCAAACCTGCATGTGGGTGAACTTCCTCTCAATGAATCGTTTGACATGCGTATCCACCAAAGAGTAAGCGCTTTCGAGAAACTTCGTCACACCGCCGTCGTCCTCAAGGAACTTGACCACTTCCGGATCCAAACCGGTGAACTGCCTATAATGCTCATATTTACCGGGATTGTTGACAGCCCTGCAATCAAAGACGAAACCGCCTCCATTGCCGGTGGTGTCAACTGGGATCCCCTTCTTGTAGGCGAAACTGAATATCCTGACCTCCAGACGCTTATCCTCAGTTATATTATTGAACTGGGGCATTGTGGCGAGAGTGGTCAGTATCTCATTGAGATAAGGATACTCGGTGAAAGGCTTCTGGAGAAGTTTACGGAGATTGCTCAAAGCATACGGCACGCTCGCGAGGAAGTGAGGTTTCTTCTCGAAATAGCCCCTGAAACCATAAGCTCCCAAAACCTGCAGAGTCCTGAAAAGGACAAAGAGACGCAATCTCTCATGGAAAACATTCTCATCTACCAGGGTGTAGCTCTTGAGCGCGGTCAAATAAGTCTGTACCATCTCCTTACGCAGGTTCTCCGGATAACGGGACCTGGCCTGCCAGACGAAAGAGGCCACATCGTAATATATCGGCCCCCGCCTTCCTCCCTGAAAATCAATGAAGTAAGGTTCACCATCCTTGACCATCACATTCCTGGCCTGAAAGTCCCTGTACATGAAAGTCTCGTACCCCTCATCTTTCAGGAGGTCTTCCTTCAGCCTCTCCATGTCATCCTGCAACCTCGTCTCATTGAACTCGATCCCAGTCGCTTTCAGAAAACAATACTTGAAGTAATTGAGATCGAACATGACCATCCGCTCATTGAAAGCGGGTTCC
>JAFVED010000195.1 GCA_017478125.1 Bacteroidales bacterium
CGGAACATGTTGACACCCATCTCAACATACGCGAGCGCGACATCCTGAGGCGTGGTGACGATCAAGGCTCCATCCATATCGATGACGATGACCAGGGAGATGTGGATGTCTCCTGTTCCCGGAGGCATGTCGACGAGCAGGAAGTCCAGTACTCCCCAGCGTACCTGCAAGATCATCTGCTTGAGAGCGTTGCAGGCCATAGGACCTCTCCAGATGAGGGCTTGGCCCGGTTCGGAGAAATATCCGATGGACATCCATTTGACTCCATATTTCTCGACAGGGAGGATCACTTCCTTTCCATCCCGGGTCTCTTCCGCCGCCGGAACCTCATTCTGGGTGCCGGTCATCAGCGGGACCGAGGGACCGTAGACATCGGCGTCCGCGAGCCCGACCTTGTAGCCAAGTCTGCTCAGGGCAACGGCCAGGTTGACAGCGACAGTGGATTTGCCCACGCCGCCTTTGCCAGAGGCTATCCCGATTATGTGACGCACGTTGTTGATCTCTTCCAGACCCAGGTCGAGTCCTGGTTTCTTCTTCGGTGCCTCGTCCTTTACGATGGTCCTGACCTCCACCTCCGTTCCTGGCGGGGCATTACGGATGATGGTGGCCCTGGTGGCTCCGACCAGATATTCAGTCAAAGGATCCCTCCGTTTAGGGAACGCCAGTGTAACGGTCGCCTTGTTTCCTTCAATGGAAACGGCATCCACCATTCCCAGGTCTACTATGTTTCTGCCATCCTTCGCGGGATGAACAACTTCTTTAAGCCATTCCTTTATTGCCTGTTCTTCCATTTTGAGATTACTTGACTATGTTCATCTCCTTCAGGAGATAGCCGGCGCCGCCGAGCTTGTCCATAAGGAACAGGACGTAGCGGATGTCCACGCAGATGCACCTCTGGAGGTCGGGCTCGAACATCACGTCGCTGGACATGCTCTCCCAGTTGCCGTCGAACGCCAGGCCGATCAGCTCACCGTCCGCGTTGAGGACAGGACTTCCGGAATTGCCTCCGGTGATGTCGTTGTTGGTGAGGAAGTTGACAGGAAGGTTGCCGTCCGCCATGGCGTACTGGCCGTAATCCTTGGCCTCGTAGAGAGCCTTGAGCTTGGCCGGGACCTTGAACTCATAGTTGTCGGGATCCTCTTTCTCCATGACTCCCTTCAGGGTCGTGTAGTAGTTGTACATCAGCGCGTCCTTAGGGGAATACGGCAGCACGCTTCCGTAGGTGAGTCTCATAGTGAAGTTGGCGTCCGGATAGGTGGCCTTGCCTTTCTGCCACTCAAGAAGACCTGCGGTGAAGGCCTTGGAGCCTTCCCTGATGTCGTCAGATCCGGCGTTGCCTCCGGCGGGCCTGCGTCCGCCTCCCATTCCTCCTACGAGTCCCATCTTGGTGTAAGTCAACAGAATCGAGTTCATAAGTTGGTTCACGGGATCGTCTCTGACGACTTTGAATCCGTTTTCTGCGACAGCCGCCTTCAGTTTCTCGGAAGATGTGAAGACGCTGTTGTCATAGAGATCCTTGACATAGGCGTCAATGTCGACATTCTCGACCACGGAGAGGGCGTACTCGGGCTTGGCTTTCGCCTGGTAATACTTCAGCAACGCGGCGGCCTCCTCCCGGTCTAGGGGCTCATAGTAGTCCTGGTACCTCTTTGTCTGCGCGGCTATGGCGGCCTCAAGGGCTGCGGTTGAGTCCTGTCCGTCCCTCAAACCTCTCGCGAAGGCGTTCTGGATGGCGCTGGAGAATCCCATCAGCTCAATGGTGGAGACGGTCTCTCCGACAAGCTGCATGTCGAGGGCTGTCGTGTTGGCCTCAACCCCGTTTTTGATCTTCTCGAGAGCGTCCCCGTATTTTGCCTGGCGCTTCTTGTTCTTGCCAACCCACTTCATGAAGTCTGCTTCCTTCTGCCGCTCCTTCTCGATGATGCCGAGGTTCTTGAATGCGAGCCTCTCACCCTGCCATTTCTTCCAGCCATTGGCGCTTCCGGCGTACTTGCTGGCGTATTTCAGGCGGACAGAGGGGTCGGTCTCCATCCATTTCCACATGATGTCCTGACGGAGGGTCCTGGCGTCGATCGAGACGGCCTGGCGGTCGAGCATGGACTGGAGCTGGGCCTCGGTCTGGAACCTCTGGGTGCTTCCGGGATAGCCCATGATCATCGAATAGTCTCCTTGCTGGACACCCTTGAGGGAGACCTTGAGGGACTGGGCCGGGACATAGGGCTTGTTGGAGGGTGAGTATGCGGCAGGCTCGTTGTCAGCGCCGGCATAGACCCTGAACATCGAGAAATCGCCGGTGTGGCGGGGCCACATCCAGTTGTCGGTCTCGCCTCCGAACTTGCCGACGGATGCCGGGGGTGCCCCGACGAAACGGACATCGGTGTAGACCTTATAGACAATCAGGTACCAGTAATTCTCATTGTAGAAAGAAGTCACCTGTACCCTGCAATTGGGATTGCTGTCTTGGGCGGCCTTTTGGAGGGCCTGTCTCGCGGCATTCTGGTCACCGGCTTTAGTCATCGCGTCCGTGACATCTGTCATGCTCACGAGATAGGTGACTGAAAGACCCGGGGCGGGGATCTCCTTCTCGCGGCTCATCGCCCAGTAACCATCCTCAAGGTAGTTGTGCTCGTCGGTGGAAAGAGCCTGGATGGTGCCGTAACCGCAATGGTGGTTCGTCACGAGAAGTCCCTGGTCAGAAATCATCTCACCGGTGCAGCCTCCTCCGAAGATCACGATGGCGTCTTTCAGGGAAGAGTGGTTGACACTGTAGATCTGTTCCGGGGTCAGCCTGCAACCAAGGTCTTTCATGGCTCCGGCATTGAGTTTCTGGATGAGGGGGAGAAGCCACATTCCCTCATCAGCCATCGCGCTGGCGGCTATGAGCATGGCGGCGGCGATTGAGCAAATAATTCTTTTCATCTCGTTCGTTTGTAGTTTTTACAAAAATAATCAAAATAACGAAGGTTCAAGCTCTTTTGGATGAAAACTCCGGCGGTGGTACGGGGTAGGGCCGTATTCCTTCAATGCCTTGATGTGTCCTGGGGTTGGATAGCCGAAGTTCCTCTCCCACCCGTATTGGGGATATTCGAGGGCAAGGGTCCGCATCTTCTCGTCCCTGTGGGTCTTCGCCAGGACCGACGCCGCCGCTATCGAGGCGTAGGTGGCGTCGCCGTGGATGACTGTCTTGTAGGAATTGAATCCGTAGCGGTCGAAAGGACGGAACTTGTTTCCGTCGATGAGCAGGAATTCCGGTTCCGGGACAAGTCTCAAGACAGCTCTCTGCATCCCCGTTACAGAGGCCCATAAAATATTAAGTTGGTCTATCTCAGGAGCTTCCACTGCTTCTACTGCCCATGCGATTGCCTCTTTCTCTATGATTGGGCGAAGAGTGTCGCGGTCTTTCTCGCTCATCTGCTTGGAGTCGTTGAGCAAAGGATGATGAAAGTCCCCGGGGAGGATCACCGCAGCCGCGTAGACAGGGCCGGCCAAAGGTCCCCGGCCGGCCTCGTCGCAGCCCGCCTCAAGCCTTCCGGCTTCCATGTATGGTAAAAGATTGTGCCCGCGCGGCATCTTGTCAAAGTCTCTTCTACCCGCGAATATACGAAAAGATCCCTCAATCCTTGAACCGGCCCATAAGCTGTCCGATAAGGAGCTTCTGGGTGTTTATCGTCTCGTCTTTGTCCTTGATGATGCCGTTGAGACGCTCAATCTCACGGTCTCTCCGCTGGATTTCCTGGAGGTAACCGCTCTCCTGGACCCTCATCCTCATCCCGTAAGACTCTTTCATGTCGGCGATTGTGGCCTCGGCGTCCTTTACTGGCCTGAATCCCACGACCAGTTCCTGGATGGACATTCCGAGGGTCTCGGCGCACTTTGAGAAGTTCTTGTTGAGGATTCTCGTTTTACCGCTTTCGATCTTTTGGTATGCCGTCACCGAGATGTCGAGGCTGTCGGCGATATCGGACTGAGTCATGCCTCGCTTCTCGCGGGCTTTTCTCAGGTTCTCCCTGATAGTGTTTTCGTCGGTTCTGGTCTCTCGGTCCATAATGGTCGATGGTCTTTTCCGCGAAATTATGGATCATGTTTCTCTTTCTGATTAAACCAAAAGTTAGTGAAATTAATCAAAAGTTAATAAGAAACACGTCTTTTTGATAAAAAACAGAAATAATTCACCTCTTACCCCCTCGTTCTGTCACCAACTTCAGGTTGTTTTTATCATCTTCGCGTTGCGGGAACAGGATCCTTCGTCGCGATGCTCCTCAGGATGACACAAGACGCCATTGCCGTTTTGAGCGTAGCGAAGAATCCGCGAAACAACGGACAGTATGGGAAAGATGATGGAAGATTACGCCGCTTTCGAGCAGGCTATGGACAGGGACAAAGTGTACCTTGACTTGAGTTTCGAGGAGATCAGCGCGGCTCTGGGAGCTGATGAGAACGCTCTTGACCGCCTGATTCTTAATGAGATCGGGTTTGGAGGAAGAGAGCTTGTGGACTTTTATCGGTCGAAGTTTTGCTAATGGGTCTTTTTTTCTTAAATTTGCCCGGATATACCCGATAGCCAAATTTTGATCATAATTAATCACTTATAGAAATGAAGGAATATTCAACAAAAGACATCCGCAACGTTGTTTTGATCGGCAGCTCCAAGTCCGGAAAGACCACGTTGTCTGAGGCCATGCTCTATGAGGGCAAAGTGGTCGACCGCAGGGGTACGGTGGAAGGAAAGAACACTGTTTCCGACAACACCGAGTTCGAGCAGACAAACCAGAAGTCCGTCTATGCGACTCCGCTTTACGCTGAGTTCATGAACACCAAGTTCAACATTATCGACGCTCCTGGTTCAGACGACTTCTGCGGTGGCGCCATCTCGGCGTTCAAGGTCTGCGAGTCAGCTATCCTGACCGTTAACGGCGCCCAGGGAGTCGAGGTGGGAACCGAGATATTCGCCCGCTATGCCGACCAGTACAACAAGCCCATGATCGTGGCGGTCAACCAGCTCGACACCGAGAAAGCCAACTGGGAGCACACCCGCGACACCCTCAAGGAGGCTTTCGGCAAGAAGGTCGTCTTCGCCCAGTTCCCGGTCAATCCCGGTCCTGGTTTTGACGGCATCGTGGATGTCATCACGATGAAGTACTATCATTTCACCGATGAGAACGGCAAGTTTGAGGAGTCTGACATTCCCGCCCAGTACGCCGATGAGGCCGAGGAGCTTCACATGGAGCTCGTCGAGAAGGCCGCCGAGGGTGATGACGCCCTGATGGAGAAGTATTTCGAGACGATGGAGCTTTCCATCGACGAGGTCAGGGCCGGTCTCAGGGCCGGTCTGGCCAAGAGGGAGGTCATGCCGGTCTTCTGCATCTCTGCCAGGAAGGATATTGGCGTAAAGAGGCTTATGGAGTTTGTCATCAATGTCGCCGCCTCTCCTGCCGGTGAGACCAACAAGACTGTCGGTGGTGAGGAGGTCGCTTGCGATCCTTCCGCTCCTGTCAGCATATTCATTTACAAGACCTCCGTTGAGCAGCATCTCGGTGATGTGTCCTATTTCAAGGTGATGAGCGGTGTCCTCAAGGAGGGTGCCGACCTCGTCAATCCCGAGAATGGTAACGGCGAGCGCCTGTCCGCCATCTACGCCGTCGCCGGTGACAAGAAGGAGAAGGTTTCCTCTATCTCCGCCGGAGACATCGGCTGTGTCATGAAGCTCAAGGGTGGCAAGAGCGATGTCACTCTCGCCGCTCCCGGCCAGGAGGCCTTCGAGCACATGGTCTTCCCCGACGCCAGGTATCGCTGCGCCGTCAAGGCGGTCGACAAGAACGATGAGGCCAAGGTCGGAGAGGCCCTGAACAAGATCGCCGCCCAGGATCCCACCATCAACGTCGAGTATTCCAAGGAGCTTCGCCAGACCATCCTCAGCGGACAGGGAGAGCAGGCCATCAACCTTGTCAAGTGGAGAATGAACAACGAGTTCAAGCAGAATATCGAGTTCCTGGCTCCCAAGGTGCCTTACCGTGAGACCATCACCAAGGTCGCTACCGCGTAGTACCGTCACAAGACACAGTCCGGCGGCGCCGGCCAGTTCGGTGAGGTCCATCTCCTCGTCTGCCCTTACGTCGAGGGTGAGCCCGCTGGCAACAAGTTCATGATTGGTGGCAAAGAGACCATCCTGAACATCAAGTCCCAGGAGACTTACGACCTTGAGTGGGGTGGCAAGCTCGAGTTCATCAACTGCGTCGTCGGTGGCGCTATCGACCTCGGCTTCATGCCCGCTATCCTCAAAGGTATCAACGACAAGATGAGCGAGGGCCCTCTGACCGGATCCTACGCCCGCGACATCAGGGTCTACGTCTATGACGGTAAGATGCACCCGGTCGACTCCAAGGAAATCGCCTTCATCATCGCCGGCCGCAACGCCTTCAAGGAGGCCTTCCGCAACGCCGGTCCGAAGATCCTCGAACCTATCTACAATGTGGACATCCTCA
>JAFVED010000196.1 GCA_017478125.1 Bacteroidales bacterium
GAAAGAGGTCTCTTTCGAGAAGGTTGAAGAACCGGACATCCAGGAGGACACGGATTAGGAAATGATTCCCCAGGAAACAATACAGAAAATCCTCGACTCAGCGAAGATCGAGGAAGTGGTGGGCGACTTCGTTTCCCTGCGCAAACGGGGGGCGGACTGGTGGGGGTGTTGTCCCTTTCACAACGAGAAGACTCCATCATTCCATGTGGTTCCCGCAAGGGGGATCTACTATTGTTTCGGTTGTCACAAGGGAGGTTCGGCGGTCGGATTCGTCATGGACCACGAGAGAATGTCCTACCCCGACGCCTTGAGGTATCTGGCGAAGAAATATAATATCGAGGTGGTCGAGGAAGAGGAGAGCGCCGAGAACCTTGCCGCACGCCAAAGAAACGAGAGTCTCTACCTGGTGTCGGATTTCGCCGAGAGTTTTTTCCAGGAACAGCTTAGAAGCGGCGAGGGTAAAGCCGTGGGACTCAACTATTTCCACACACGCGGACTAGAGGACGAGACCATCGCCAAATACGGTCTTGGATGGGCACCATCTTCCCGGAAAGCATTCACGGAAGCCGCGAAGGCCAAAGGATTCAAAGATGAATATCTCCTTGAGACAGGTCTTTGCGCCTCCAAGGACAACAGCGACGAGCTTTATGACAGATTTGTGGAGAGGGTCACCTTCCCCATCCACTCAGTCAGCGGAAGGGTGATCGGCTTCGGCGCAAGGACACTCAAATCAAAAGAAGAAGGGAAACCGTACGCCAAATATGTCAATTCCAAGGAAAGCGCCATCTATGTCAAAAACCAGTCCCTTTATGGAATATGGTTTGCGAAGACGGAGATGGCGAGGAAAGACAAGTGCTTCCTCGTGGAGGGATACTTGGATGTCCTCTCGATGCACCAGTTGGGAATCACCAATGTTGTGGCCTCCAGCGGCACAGCCTTGACAGACGGGCAGATCCGGCTGATCGGACGCTTCACGAAGAATGTCACTATCATGTACGATGGTGACGAGGCCGGGCAGAAGGCCGCACTGAGGGGAATCGACATGTTCCTACGCCAGGGAATGAATGTGAAGGTGGTCCTGATCCCGGACGGGGATGATCCGGATTCATATTCCAGAAAGCACACTCTGGAGGAAGTCGAGGACTTCATTTCAAGTAACGAGCAGGATTTCGTGGATTTCAAGAGTTCCTTGCTGCTGAAGGGAACCGACAGGGATCCTCTGGGAAGGGCCAACGCTATCAATGAGATCGCGGACACGGTGGCGGACATCCCGGACGCGGTCAAACGGGAGACCTACATTGATTTTCTCGCCCAGAAATTCGACATTCGCCGTACCGCCCTCGAAGAACGTGTAAGCTACACCCGGGCGAAACTATTATCTAAGGCCGGACAGCCGCTCGAGCCCGGCCGCGTCCATCCTCGCTCCGCTGCGGCTGAGTACGGCCTAAGCTCGACGGCTGCTCCGGCCAGAGCAGACAATGCCGTCTCCGATCACAACGTGCCGGGCCCGGACGGCCGTCCGGCCGACCAGGGTTTGGATGCATTGGAGGAAAACAAGATCATGGCGAAGGCAGAGCGGGACCTTCTGAACTTCATCCTCGCCAACGGCTCAACCCTGCTCGAGTTCCAAAGCGACTCCGAATTCCACAGCGAGGACGAGGAGGATGCCCAGACAGTCTTTGACTTCATCAGCCAGGCCATTGAGGCTGACGGAATCTCATTCGTCAATTCGGTCTACAAGACCACCTATGACGCCTATTCAGAGGCCTATTACGAGGGATTGTCGCAAGACGAGATTGTGAAGCGGCTTCTGGACGGGCCAGACAGGAATGTGGCCTTTGTGGCGGCCCAACTCTCTATTGACGAACGCTACGACCTGTCCATCAAAGGCTTACGGGACGCTATGATGTCCAAGGGCTCATGGCTTACCAAATATGTTCCCAAAGCCATTCTGGTATTTCACGCCTGTCGCCTCGAAGACAAGGAACACTCCTTGAGGGAAGACCTGAAAAATGCCCAGACCGCCTGCGACCAAGACCGCGAGGTGGAGATCATGAAGGATCTCATGCGCGTCCGAAAAGCCATAAAGGCCGTGAAAGTCCGTCTCGGACGCGAGAAATAAAAAGGAATTCGCTATTTTCGCGACTTGAATTTGATTTATATATTTTCAGATAATTCGGTAAATGGAGAAGAATTTCAAGAGAACTCTTGTGACATGCGCGCTGCCGTACGCTAACGGCCCCGTGCACATCGGCCACCTGGCCGGAGTCTATGTGCCAGCTGACATATTCGTGAGATATAAGAGGATGAGGGGCGAGGATGTCCTGTTCATCTGCGGCTCCGACGAGCACGGAGTGCCGATCACGATCAAGGCGAGGGCCAACGGGGTCACCCCGCAGGACATCGTGGACAAGTACCATGGCATCATCAAGGACTCC
>JAFVED010000197.1 GCA_017478125.1 Bacteroidales bacterium
ATCAGCTGTCCCAGGCGCGGCCCTATGCACAGGTAGCTGTTGAACAGGCAGAAGTCTCCGAAAACATAGCCCACCAGGGCGGAGAGCCCGAGCCAGAGCCAGGCCTTCCAACCGGCGAACGCAGGGTAGGGGTGGCCGGTCGTCGCCCAAAGCATGGCAGAGAGGAAGATCGTGGCCATGACAAGGCGTAGCACATTTGTCTCCATTGATCCTATCCTGCGGCTCGCTTTGTTGGCGTACCAGGCTGAGAATGTCCATGATACGGCTACGGCGAGCGAGATTATCTCTCCAAGATGATTTGTCATGTCAAGTCCGAAATACGGCCCAAATATACGAATACTTGCGTTACTTGTTCTCCACTTGCGAAAATAGTATCAAAAATATTATATTCGCGTATGACTAATAACGCGGTTTTAAAAGAGATCACCCCGCTTTCGGACAAAGATTGCCTGTACATCGTGGAGCGCCACAAGTCCGAGTTCATCTTCCCCTTGCACTCGCACAGGGAGTATGAGCTCAACTTCATCGAGAATGGCAAGGGCGTGCGGAGGGTTGTCGGTGACAGCGTTGAGGAGATCGGTCCGTATGAGCTGACGCTCGTCGCCGGCAACGAGCTTGAGCACGCTTGGGAGCAGGGGAGTTGCGTCGAGGGGGATGTGAGGGAGGTGACTATCCAGTTCTCCCCGGACATTTTCCCTCCTGACCTGCTGAACAAAAGCCAGTTCTCCTCTATCAGCAAAATGCTCTCAAAGGCTGGCCACGGGCTCAATTTCTCGGTTCATTCAATCATGAGGGTCTATTCTCTACTGGACACTTTATCCTCTGTGACAGAGCCGTTTGACCAGTATCTCAACTTCCTCAAGATCCTTTATGAGCTCTCTCAGGACCCGGGTGCCAGGATACTTGCGAGCAGTTCTTTCGCCCGGGCTTCCAGGGACAAGGAAAGCCGGAGGGTGATGAAGGTGAAACAGTATGTCAACGACCACTATTCCGAGGATCTCCGCCTAGAGACCCTGGCTTCCCTCGCTGGTATGACGCCCCCGGCTTTCAGCCGTTTCTTCAAGAGCAGGACAGGGAGAACCTTGAGCGATTACATAATCGACATCCGGCTTGGCAACGCCGCCCGTCTCCTTGTGGACACGACTCAGAATGTCTCCGAGATCTGCTACAGCTGCGGGTTCAACAATCTCTCCAATTTCAACCGTATGTTCAAGGCGAAGAGGGGGTATACTCCACGTGACTTCCGGGCTTTGTTCAAGAAAAAGAGGGTCTTTGTGTAGTCTGTTAAAATAGTATCGGTTATTGCTAATTTTGTATTTGGCTACTGTGGCTGATACATATTAATTTTGCGGCCGACACTATACTATGTCAGGCCAACATGAAGTTCTCAATCAGCAAGGTCGCTTTGGCGGCCGTTCTTTTCCTTGCCGCGGGGTGTGCCCGGCCGGCAGGTTTCACCACCGTTAAAGACGGCCATTTCATTCGTGACGGACGTGTCCAGAAGTTCGTCGGAACCAATTTCTGGTATGGGCCAATCCTTGCCTCCGAAGGACGCGGAGGGAATATCGCCCGTCTTGAGAGGGAGTTGGACGCCCTTAAGGATCTGGGGCTTGTCAACCTGAGGGTTCTTGTGGGCGGAGACGGCCCGGATGGAGTGTTCTCCCGTGTCGATCCCGCTCTCCAGACTTCTCCGGGCGTGTATAATGACACTCTCCTTGTGGGTCTGGACAGGTTTCTCGCGGAGCTTGGCAAGAGAGACATGCAGGCGGTTCTCTTCCTGAATAACTCGTGGGAGTGGTCCGGCGGCTATGGACAGTACTTGGAGTGGGCCACTGGAGAGAAAGCCCTTATTCCTCTTGTGGACGGCTATTGGCCTTTCATGCTGCAGATGAGGAAGTTCCAGACATCTGTCGAGGCGCAGGAACTATTTTTCAACCATGTCCGCGCCATCGTGGGCAGGACCAATTCTATCACCGGCAAAGCCTATAGGGATGATCCCGCGATATTCTCCTGGCAGATAGGAAATGAGCCCAGATGTTTCTCTGACGATCCCAAGATCAGGGACGGCTTCATCGGTTGGATGACCAAGACTGTCTCGATCATCAAGGAGATCGATCCCAACCACCTCGTCTCCACTGGGAATGAGGGGCTGATGGGGTGCGAGAGCGACCCCGCTCTGCTCAGGAGAGTGAACTCAATCCCCGGTGTGGATTATATGACCATCCACATCTGGCCCTACAACTGGAACTGGGCTAAGGCGGAGAGCCTTGCCGAGGATCTGGACAACGCGATTGCCAAGACGGACGAGTATGTGGCCCTTCATTCTGAGCTTGCCCTTGAGCTTGGTCTCCCTCTTGTCGTTGAGGAGTTCGGTTTTCCCAGGGACGGCTTCTCGGAGAGCCGGGACGCCGCCACCACATGCCGTGACAAGTATTACAGGCATGTTTTCAATATGGTCTCCGAAGGGAAATTGGACGGGTTGAATTTCTGGGGATGGAGCGGTTTCGCCCAGCCCGCTCACTCGCGGTGGGAGCCGGGGGATGACTATACTGGCGACCCTGCCCAGGAGGCCCAGGGGCTCAACGGGGTGTACATCAATGACTCGACGATTGATATAATCAAACAATCACAATTATATTAATTTAATAAAATAGGCATGAAACACAAGCTGTTAGCCATCATGCTGGCACTATTCGCCGCGACCGCCCTGTCCGCCCAGGTCAGGGTTACGGGTGTTGTCACCGACGACACCGGGCAGGGGGTGATCGGGGCCAGTGTCGTGGAAAAAGGCACATCCAACGGTGCCATCACTGACCTTGATGGAAAGTACACCATCTCCGTGCGCCCTGGCGCCACGCTGGTGTTCTCTTCCATAGGTTATGCTACCCAGGAGATCCCGGTCGGAAACCGTTCGGTTATCGACGTCCTCCTGAAGGAAGACTCCGAATTCCTTGACGAGGTCGTCGTCGTGGGATACGGTACCATGAAAAGGAGCGACCTTTCAGGAGCCTCCGTCTCAATGAGGGAGGAAGACCTCAAGGGGTCGATCATCACCAACCTCGACCAGTCCCTCCAGGGAAGGGCCGCCGGAGTCTCCGCGGTCCAGACCTCCGGAGCTCCCGGTTCCTCATCCTCAATCCGTGTCCGAGGCCAGGCGACTGTCAACGCCAACGCCGAGCCGTTATACGTCATTGATGGTGTCATAGTCCAGGGAGGAGGAAACTCCGGTTCGGACTTCGGTCTCGGCGGGCTCGGTAACGGAAAGGTCTCCACGATCTCCCCTCTGTCCACCATCAACCCCGCTGACATCGTGTCTATGGAGATCCTGAAAGACGCCTCCGCCACCGCGATCTATGGAGCGCAGGGCGCGAACGGTGTCGTCCTGATCACCACCAAGCACGGAAAGGCCGGAGAGGCGAAATTCTCCTATGACGGAATGTTCGCCGTGTCCCGCCAGACCAACAGGATCGACATGATGAATCTGAGGGAATTCGCCGAATATTACAACGATATGGCTGCTATAGGCGAGGTTGAGGCCAACGGCTGGTACGCCGATCCGTCTATCCTCGGGAAAGGAACCAACTGGCAGGATGAGGTCTTCCGCACCGCTCTCCAGCACCAGCATCAGATCAGTGCCCAGGGAGGTACCGAGAAGGTCCAGTACTATGTGTCCGGTTCCTACATGAACCAGGAGGGTACCATAATCGGATCCAATTTCGACCGCGTCTCTTTCCGCTCCAACCTTGATGCCCAGCTCAAGGAGTGGTTCAAACTCGGCCTGAACGCCACCTACGCTGTCACCAACGATGACGTGAAGCTGGCTGATGGTCAGGAAGGTGTGATCTTCTACTCTCTCTCGACCCTGCCGGACATCCCTGTCTATGACCTTGACGGCAACTATTCCACCACTGTCCGCGAGGGTTACACCTCAGCGAACCCGGTGGCTCTCGCCATGCTTGACGAGAACCTCCTCAAGAGGCAGAAATTGACCGGTAATGTCTATGCGGAGCTGACCCCTGTCAAACACTTCGTGTTCAGGAGCGAGGTAGGTTTCGACGTGTCCAACTCGGAGGCCACCACCTACAAGCCGAAGGTCGACCTTGGCGGTTGGCAGAGAGGAAACAACTCCATGAGCCAGCAGCGTAACGCCAGTAACTATGTCTCCTTCAAGAATTACCTCACTTATTCCAACACATTCGGCAAGCACAACGTCACCGCGATGGTCGGTCAGGAGGCTTGGGAGTCCAAGTGGAACTATCTCGGGGCGACCAACACCGGCCTGCCTTCCGACGATATCCATAACATCCGCCTCGCTACGGGAACGCCCACGCTGAACTCCGGTTTCGGAAGCTCAGCCAGGGCTTCGTTCTTCACCCGCGAGACCTATAATTATGACGACAGGTACTTGTTCACCTACACCTTCCGTTACGATGGATCCTCGAATTTCGGCCCCGATAACCGTTGGGCGGGATTCCACTCCTTCGCCGGCAGCTGGAGGTTCACCAACGAAGAGTTCTTGAAGGATTTCGCCAACTATATCAGCCTGAACTCCGGTAAGATACGTGTGGGTTGGGGACAGACCGGTAACGCCAACATCGGCTCCGGAGCCTGGGAGTCCGGCATGTCCAAGATGCCCAGCGCGCTTGGAGACAGCCAGCGTCCCGCCAACATCGCCAACACCGGTATCCACTGGGAGAAACAGCGCCAGACCAATCTAGGTCTCGACTTGAGTTTCCTCCAGAACCGGATCAACCTTACTGTCGATCTCTACAAGAAGGTGTCTTCCGACATGTTGATGTTGATGACCCTTCCTTCCTACATGGGAACCCAGGGTAACGGATCCTCCGCTCTCTCCGCTCCTAAGGGCAACTACGGAACCATTGAGAACAAGGGCCTTGAGATCACTCTCGACACCCATCCGGTCCAGACCAAGGACTTCGCCTGGAACAGCAATTTCCAGATCTCTTTCAACAGAAACAAACTTGTAGCCCTCGACGGCAGCGCCAACGCGCAGCTGATCGGCTACGGGCAGTGGAGCGACATCGTATCCGTGACGGAGATAGGGGAGTCCCTTTATAATTTCTACGGCTATGTCGTGGAGGGAGTGTACAAATCCTTCGACGACATCCAGAGTTCTCCCAGGGCGGAGAAGTATCCTTCTGACGGTGTTTTCAACCGCTACACCACTGTATGGCCAGGCGACATCAAGTTCAAGGATGTCAACGGGGACGGTGTGTTCAATG
>JAFVED010000018.1 GCA_017478125.1 Bacteroidales bacterium
CGACAAGATCTTCGAAGGCGCCGACTGGTTCCACTGGACCGGAATCACCCCGGCTGTTTCCGACAAGGCCGCTGAACTGGTGAAGCTGGCCTGCGAGGCCGCCCACCGTCACGGTGTCACCATTTCCTGCGACCTGAACTTCCGCAAGAAGCTCTGGACTTCTGAGAAAGCCCAGTCGGTGATGCGTCCGCTCATGGCATATGTCGATGTGTGCATAGGCAACGAAGAGGATGCCCAGAAGTGTCTCGGTTTCGTTCCCGATGCCGACGTCCTCGCCGGTAAGACCGACGCCGCAGGCTACAAGGGAATCTTCAAGCAGATGAAGGAACAGTTCGGCTTCAAGTACGTCGCCACCACCCTCAGGGAGTCCTTCTCAGCTTCCCATAACGGATGGAAGGCCTTGATTTACAATGGAGAAGAATTCTATGAGTCAAAGCGCTACGACATCCAGCCCATAGTTGACCGCGTTGGCGGTGGAGACTCCTTCTCCGGCGGACTCATCCACGGTCTCCTCACCAAGGGCAACCAGGGAGAGGCTCTCGAATTCGCAGTGGCTGCTTCAGCCCTCAAGCATACCATCCCCGGTGACGTCAACCTCGTTTCCATCGACGAAGTCGAGGCCCTTGCCAAGGGTGACGGCTCAGGACGCGTACAGAGATAATCCGCTAAAACCAGAGAACAGATATGGCAAAATTCGACAAGATACAGGTGATGACCAAGATCGGTTCCACCGGAATGGTCCCCGTTTTCTATAACAAAGACGTTGAGGTCGCCAAGAATGTCATCAAGGCCTGCTATGACGGCGGCGTACGTGCATTCGAGTTCACCAACAGGGGTGATTTCGCCCATGAGGTGTTCGCAGCGGTGATGAAGTTCGTCAGGGCGGAGTGCCCGGACATGGCGCTTGGCGCAGGGACAGTGCTGGATGCCCCCACTGCAGTTCTTTACATGCAGTGCGGTGCGGACTTCATAGTGTCTCCCAACTTCAATCCTGATGTCGCAAAGGTCTGCAACCGCAGGGGAGTGTCCTATTCCCCGGGCTGCGGCTCTGTTTCCGAGATCGGATTCGCCCAGGAGGCCGGTGCCGACCTGGTTAAGATATTCCCCGGCGACGTCCTTGGTCCGAGATTCATCAAGGACGTCCTCGGCCCGCTTCCGTGGTCCAAGCTGATGGTCACCGGCGGCGTGGCTCCGGAGAAGGAGAACCTGGAGGGCTGGTTCAAGGCCGGCGTCTTCAGTGTCGGGATGGGATCGAAATTGTTCCCGAAAGACAAGGTGGCTGCGGGAGACTGGGGCTATGTGACGGAGAAATGCCGCGAAGCCCTGTCGTTCATCGCAGATGCCAAAAAATAAGATATATGTTCAAGAAATATCTCTCATCAATATGCGCCATCATCCTAATGGCGCATATGTCCGTTTTATCCGTAGCCTCCGCGGCCCAGGCAGACAGGAAGACACTTCCCGACGGGACATATGTAGAAGCCCTCACTCCCTGCGACTTCTCGCTCAACGTTGTTGACGGGGTCCTGAAGGAAATCACAGTCAAGGTGGCGGATGAATCTGTCAAGGTGGCGGAGCTCCTCAGTAACAAGGCATTGCACACCCCGGTTGATTTCGTGACCACTATCTGGGACGAGGAAAAGCAGCAGGAGAAGCTGATAGTTCGTTTCGCCAATCCCAGCGGGACCCCGGTCGCAACCACCCGTACTTTCGCCATAATGGACGGCCCCATCACCAGCGATGAGGAATTCTACGGGAAAGTCCTGAACCTTTTCTACCCCGGACTCGAAGAAGTCCGCAGGGCCGTGAATGCCAAGGACTACAAGGCCGCGCAGAAAGCATATGTGAAATACCTCAAGACACGCCAGACCCCCGTCTGGTCATTCGACTGGAGGGATTTCGACAAGGCCTCATCCCGTGTAGCAGGATATGACACTTCGGCGGCGGACAAGGTGGTGGACAACCTCCTGTCCAGCTGCAGCGTGCCTTACCAGTACGGAAAGCATATCGACTGGGCGATCAATCCGACCAAGCCCTATTACATGGAATGGACCTGGCAGCTCAGCCGCCATCCGTTCTGGAGGACTCTCGGCCAGGCCTATTGGGCGACCGGTGATGAGAAATACGCCAAGGCTTTCGTCAGGCAGCTCCGCGGCTGGATCATCGACAACCCGCTTCCCGACAATGCCGCCAACATCGACTATTCGCGCTGGAGGACCATCGAGACCGGTATCCGTTCAGCCGGGGTGTGGCCGGAATCTTTCTTCCGTTTCCTGGGTTCCCCATCCTTCGA
>JAFVED010000198.1 GCA_017478125.1 Bacteroidales bacterium
AGGGCGACCTCAACATCCAGATGGTCTTTCTCCGCGCAGAGGATGAGACCGATGGAGGGCTCTTCATCCGGAGCCTTTTCCATTCTATCCAGCAGGGTGAGGTAGAAGTTCATCTTGCCGACATACTCTGGTTTGAATTCTCCGACCTTGAGATCGATGGCCACCATCCGGTGCAGGCTTCGATGGAAGAAGAGCATGTCAACCTTGTAATCTTTCCCGTTGAATGGAATGATGTACTGATTGCCGATGAAGGTAAAGCCTTTTCCCAATTCCAAAATGAAGCGGGTAATCTTCTTGACCAGTCTGCGCTCCAGCTTCAACTCCTTCAGCATATCCTTCGTGCCGAGGAATCCGAGATTGTACCGGCTGCGGAACACTTCATTGGCATAGTCTGCTACAGGGGCGGGGAGGGTTGTGCTGAAATTGTTAGACTGAGGTGTCGCCAGCAGATTCTCATAATAGCTTCCTTTCACCGCATGAAGAAGCATATCCCTGGACCAGCCTTTGGAGATGACTTCCTGGGCGTAGAACAACACCTGCTCATCGGAGAGATTCTTATTCATCATCAACAAATTGTGGCCCCACGGTAAAACTGCGACAGCCTGTCGCAGTTTTGGGTCTGCATCGAGATAACGAAGGTAAAACCGCTTCATATCCCACAAGTTACGAGGAGAAACGCCCAAACCAGGGAACCGCTCTCTAAGATCTGACGACAGACGATTGACCACACCACTTCCATGCTTGCTTTCGAGCTTCTTCTCTGTCAGTAGCTTACCAAGATTCCAATACGCATTTGAGACGGTATTGTTTACCTGAATCGCCAGAGTAGTTCTGGCTTGGTCGATAGAGGGTGACCAAAAAGTCAAGTTGACTTAGGTCACTCTCTTTTTTACGTATCAATGTGAAGTCGGGGGAAGGGATACCCTCCAGCGGGCTTGTGCACCCCCGCATAAGGGCAGGGGGAGGGACCCGTTGGATACAAGTTCCCGCCATAGCGGGGACGCCGGAGACAATGGGAGGGGCCGGAACGGAGCGAAGCGAAGTGGAGTCCCCCTGGAGGGTATCCCTTCCTCCGACCCAAACATATCACAAAATATAGCTATTCTTTTGATAATCAAAGGAATAGCTATTGCCTTTGTCAATTTTTTTTGTTATCTTTGAATTGCAGTAAAAAGAAAAACAAAGTTGACATCAGGTATGGCAAAGGTAGTCTATAAATCTTACAATCGCAACGAGGGAAGCCTTTTTCCTGTATATCTTTCTGATATGGTCCCCGCAGAGCGTCCCGCAAGAGTAGTGGATGCGGTCGTCGATGGTCTGGATCTGACTGAACTGGAACGTACATACAGAGGCGGAGGGACCAGCAGCTACTCTCCCCGCGCCATGCTGAAGGTAATCATCTACGCGTACCTGAGCAATGTCTACTCTGGACGGCAGATAGCGAAGATGTGGCGGGAGAGCATCATCTACATGTGGCTCGGAGGCACATTGACACCCGACTTTCGGACTATCAACAACTTCAGGAGCCGTCGTTTGGTAGGCACGTTTGAGGGCCTGTTTACCCAGGTTGTGGAGTTGCTCGTTGAAGAGGGGCTTGTGACATTGGACGTGCAGTACATTGACGGGACCAAGATTGAATCATCGGCCAACAAATACACGTTCGTATGGAAACGCGCGACGGAGACGAACAAGGCAAAGTTGGAGAAGAATGTCAAGGCTGTACTGGAGGAAGTTGAGAAAATCCTGAACATAGAGCAGCGAGAGGCCGAAAATGAGCGCCCGATGACGGCTGATGAGATGCGGCAGCGCACCGATAGGGTCCTGGAACGGATGAAAGAGCGAAAAGAAGCTCTTACCAAGCAGCAGAAAAAAGCGGTCGAGAAGATTGCCGATGAGGGTGTGGGCAAAATGCGGGAATATGAGGAGAAGCTGGACATCCTCGGAGAGCGCAACAGTTACTCCAAGACCGATCCCGGGGCTACCTTTATGCGTATGAAGGAGGATGCGATGAACAACGGCCAAACGAAACCCGCTTATAACATCCAAATATCCACAGAGAACCAGTACATTACCAACTATGGAGCGTATTGGCGTCCGACAGACCAGGGAACTCTGATCCCTTATCTGGAGGGCTTCAAGGAGCGTTATGGGATACAGAGCAGCACAGTTGTGGCAGACTCAGGCTATGGAAGTGAGATGAACTATGAGTGGATGGAGAGTCACGACATTGAGGCCTATGTCAAATACAACATGTTCCATGCCGAGGACAAGCGCAAGATGCGGAACAATCCTTTCCCGGTCAGGAATATGTACTACAATGCGGAGGATAACTACTACGTATGCCCACGTGGGCAACATCTGGAAAATATTGGAGACGAGTTAAGTACATCAGATCTGGGCTATGTGTCAACCATCAGTAAATATCGCGCACAGAACTGCGCCGGATGCCCTTTTAGGGGGCAATGCCACAAAGCCAAGGGCAACCGAGTAATCGAGGTCAACCACAAGGCGGATGAATATCGGGCAAGGGCCAAAGAGCGACTGACCGGCGAAGAAGGGCTGTATCACAGGAGTATGCGTCCCATAGAAGCAGAGGCCGTCTTCGTGGATATCAAATACGATCATGGCTTCAAGCGCTTCCGTCTCAAAGGCATGGCTAAGGTGAGCGTTGAGTTTGGTTTGGTCGCGCTGGCTCATAATCTAAGGAAGTATGCACGTCTCCAAAAGCTGAACAACCCTGTATCCTCTGAGCCCGCAGCTGTTGAAATCCCTAAAACACCTAAAACAGACGAAAAAATGGCCGCCTGATACACTGAGGGAGGGATATGGGCCGCTTTGCAAATATAGCCATTTTAGGCAGGCGAGCACAAAGAATCTGACTCTCTCACAGACAATCTTGCTGCGCATAAAGTGCTGGTTATTTTGGGTTATTTGCATCTTGTTTTGGTTTAGATAAAATAGTGTAATTATTTGTTTTACAATCAAATTAGTTTATATATATTTGTATCGAAGCGGAGCGGAAACCGCCTTGAATTTGAAGATTACTTAAACTATGCAAGTACTTCCTTTTCTCGTCGCTATCTATTCTGCGTATTTCACTAATTTTGTGTAAATTTATAGCTCAATTATCCTCTTGTGGGAAATTGAACCACAGACATCACTTATAATCCTTTTTTACCATGGCCTCCGAGATTGACCAGAATAAACTGAAAGTCGCAATTGACTGGATTAACAAACTTGCCAACGGGATGAATCCTCTTGATGGTAGCACTCTTCCTGATAGCGACATCGTGAATAACGTTCACATTTCCCGTTGCCTTTTTTATGTGTCACGTATGCTTGAGGACTCCGGGAAGAAAACGTCTACCCGGCAGAAGCAGTATGAACGGGAATTTCAGCTTACCCAGGAAATTGCATCAAAGGTCTTTATCGCAGAAAGGACTGGAATTGCGATGTTTGTCAAGGAGATTAACAAAGTAATTCCGGACAATATGCAACCTCTGGCTGCATCGAAGGTCACCCAGTGGCTAGTATCGATTGGATACCTGGTAGAGCAGCAAAGTAGCGACGGCCGCAAATACAAGTCTCCGACAGAACTCGGAACATCTATCGGGATGACATCCGCATGGAGAGATGGCTCACAGGGACAGTATCTTGCTATATCCTACGACGCGAACGCACAGCACTTTATTCTTGAGAACCTTTTCAAGCTATAGCTCGATTTCACCTCGCTTTAGCATATTCTCATAGTACGTCAAGTTGATTTTGCGGTTGCAGCCGCTCTTATCGGCCTTATAATTCGTGCAGCCGAGAAAGGGTGCGCGGTCTTCCTTAGTACGTACAATCAGGTAGCCGTCCTTGCAGCAGTCGCACTTGAGGATGGGCAGGAGGCCTCCGGAAAGGTCGTTGGTCATGAAGTCGCAGATTTCTGGCTCATTGGTACATATCCAGAGGCGAAGACCTAAGTCTTTCTTGTGCTTGTACTGGAGCGGGTATCCGCAAACTGGACAGCGCTTTATCATGGAGATGTCCGGTGAATCGGTCTTGGAGATGTCCAGTTCTCCGTTTACACAGACTTTGTCGTATTCCTGGACCAGTTCCGCTACGAAGCGGGACGGGTGCTGCTGAGGAACTACGATGTAGACTCGATTCTTGGTGCGGGTCATTGCCACGTAGAACAGGCGGCGCTCTTCGGCATATTCGATGGTGAGGTCTTCTCGGATGACCAGTTTCATCACCGGATCGTCTTCAACCTTGGACGGGAAGCCATAGGTTGCGTTCACGGCGTTGATAATGATGACGTTATCGTATCCTAACCCTTTAGAACGATGGGCAGTGAGGAAGGTCAGTTTGGCTTTGGGATAGGCCTTCGACTTTACATCACCCGTTTTCTCAAAATGAGTGAACAATCCGCTGCGACTGAGGTTGAAGGCATCGAATCCATATCGGCCGATGAGGAGAATGGAAGAGTCCGCCGGTTTCCCTTCCCGCGCGTTCGCCTCCATTATCTGGCTGATGCAGCGCTCGACTGCCCGGGCTTGCAGGAAAAACTTGCCGCCCTTTCCTTCGAGCTCCTTCTTGTCTCCATCTTCGGAGTAAGCCTCTATGATGATGGGGAAATCGATATGCTTGGGACTGATGAGTGACTTCTTAATCTGGGAAGAGTTCTTCTGGATGAAACTGCCGGCTATGTCGATAACCTCCTGCGAATTGCGGTAGGTTTTGGTTATCTTCAACTCTTCACCGTATCCCATTATGTCGGCGAAGTTGGTGAAGAGGGTGATCTTAGCCCCTGCATACGCATAGATGGACTGCCAGTCATCGCCCACGGCAATTATCTTGGCATCGCAAATCTGGGACAAGGTCCGGGCGAGGTCGAAGCGTTGTTGGGATATGTCCTGATACTCATCGATGATGATGTACTTGAAGTTCAGTTTCTCACCCAGTTCTTTCTGCTCCCGCAAAATCTTGGCGGAGTCGTTAATCATATCCTCGAAGTCCACTGCACCGCGCTCCTTCAACTTCTTGGAGTATTCTAGGTAGCACTGATGGCAAACATCCAGAAAGAGTTTAGTGCGGACGTTATCGGTCATACGGTGCATTTCACAGAACTTGTCGGTATCGTAGCCATTGGTCTTGAAGTTCTGTATGAATGTGCAGAGAAGACGTACCAGTTTGAGGATGTATTTATTCTCTTCGGTGGAGACAATCTTCTGATAGACTTCCTGCTCGGCGCGGGGTTGTAGCGTAACACCGGCATTGATGAGTTGTTCTTTCAGATGCTCCAGCATCGGGCGCCCGTCTTTATACTGGGAGATGGTATAGATGAGTTCTGTTCCGTGGTCGCAGTGGAACTTGACCTTGTCGTTCATCTCTTTATTGTAGCGCTTCAGTTCGGTTTCGGTGTAGCGGTTATGGGTGCCGTCTTCCGTGATGCCAAAATGCTCGATGTAGATGGTCCTGTCACCCTGCTTGATGGTAAAGTCGGGGGTATAGGGCTTGTGAGACTTTCGGAAACTATAAGGATATATCTTCTCGTACTCGTAGTCAATCTTGTTGAGATACAGGAAGTTCGCAATCTGGACTTCCTGAGATGAACGCAAAGACTCGTAGTTGATTGTGATAGCCTTGCCTGTACGTTTGTTGGTTATAGTCTCCACATATTCATTCATATTTGAACGCATCGTGGAGGAGTCTGCCTTGGAAATGTAGTTGAAGAAGGCGTTGAGGTCGTCGCCCTCATACGGAGCGTCGAAATAACTTCCGAAGAAGAGGATGAGTTTATTCACCATCTCCGGCTCCCGGAGGACGTCATTTTTTAGGTAGTTGTTGATGACATCGAACATGTATCCGCTGTCAACCACATTCTTCTTATCGGCATCCTGCTTCCGGAGAATGGCATAGCCGGTTTTGTGGAAAGTGGTAACAAGGGTGTCAATTTTCAGCGCTTTGTTTATCTTGTCCCGGAGTTCGCCCACCGCCTTGTTGGTAAAGGAAATCACCAGAATCTGTTCCGGTGCGACGCCTTTCCGTTCAACGAGATATTTTACCTTCGCTGAAACAGTGGTGGTCTTTCCTGCACCCGCGCCAGCTACGACAAGCGTATAGTCTTCGTCTGTAAGAACCACCTTCCGCTGCTCTTCATCCAGGGAGATGGCGGGATCGACTTTTGAAAGAACCGTGTCCAGATAATGCTTCTCCGATACGAGGTGACGCTGCAGGAAGGTCCTATTATGCTGCATGATACTGTTCGAACCCTCGCGTAGGTCGGAAAGGTCGGCATAATCCCTGAGGAATGTTTCGATAGATGCCTCATCAATCCCGTTGGCCTGGCAATAGTAACCGGTGGTCTTGGCCGTCTTCATATTGGAGAAGAATGTATAGACATCGGCGTAATCGTCAATTATGTGGCGATAATCGCTCCTGGCCAAATACTTATCTTCGAGCAACAAGGCATTGAGACGCCGCGTGAACTCCAGCAGCCTGGCGTATTCCGAAGTGGGAGCATTTGGTATGACGAGAGCAGGCTCCTGCTTCTGCGGAGTCTCGTGATTAATTTTGCGCTTATCAGAGAATATTCGGTTGAAAATAGACATTATTGCGAATGAAGTAGTGATCAGGACATTACTGTGTTTTAAGTACGCGCAGGGCTGATATAACAATTCCGGCTCGAAACACAGAATATGTTCTATTTTCCGATGCAGAACCGACTGAAGATCTGGCCGAGAAGTTCGTCCGGGGTGACTTCGCCGGTAATGGTGCCGAGGTGGTGAAGGGCGCTTCGGAGGTCTTCGGCCACAAGGTCTGGAGTGAGTCCGAGAGCGAGCGATGAGCGGGCGTTTTCAAGGGCATGGCCAGCTTCCAAGAGCGCCTGAAAGTGTCTCTGATTGGTAACAAAAACCTGGTCAGAATCCAAATTAAGGTTCTTTTGAGAAGAAACCAGCTCCGTTTTCAGCAAATCCAGCCCAAATCCGGTCTTTGCCGAGATATACAACTTAATTACCTTATTATCAGAAGAAGAAACTAAATTATTTATTAAACTAACATTTATGTTAGGACTCAAAATATCAGCTTTATTGAGCAAAACTATCAATTTCTGGGATGACGGATCGATTTTTGAGACGATCTCAGAAATCGAAGTCTCATTTTCTTCCTCAGATGCGGAGACATCGAGGACGGCAAGCACGACCGAGTCTTCTGAAAGCTTCTTGTAAGACCTGGAAATTCCTATTTTTTCTACCTCATCCGATGCGGTGCGAAGACCTGCCGTGTCGATGAATCGGAACAATATTCCGCCAACTGTCATGGTCTCTTCGACGGTGTCCCGTGTAGTTCCTGGAATGTCGGAAACTATGGCTCTTTCGTCACCGAGAAGAGAGTTCAGGAGAGTGCTCTTTCCGGCGTTGACCGCGCCGACGATCGCGACCGGAACTCCGTTCCTGATGGCATTGCCATGGCGGAATGAAGATGCCAGTGACGAGACATGGGAAATGGCTTCATCAAGCAATGAATACAATTTCGGCCTGTCAGCGAATTCGACATCTTCCTCCGAGAAGTCCAACTCCAGCTCGAGAAGGGAAGTGAGCTCGACCAGACGTGCCCTCAAAGATGCCAGTTCTTTAGAGAATCCGCCACGCAGCTGGGTCATGGCAACCCTCAATGAGGCTGAAGAAGATGATGAGATGACGTCCGCCACCGCCTCTGCCTGAGCGAGATCCATCTTCCCGTTAACGAAAGCCCGGCGAGTGAACTCACCAGGGGCGGCCATCCGGGCCCCAGCGGCGCATAGCAACCTCAAAATCTCCGATGCGACAAAAGAGGAGGCGTGGCATGTGATCTCCGCGGAATCTTCCCCGGTGTAAGAACGGGGAGCCCTGAAAACACTGACCATAACCTCATCAAGCGGCGACCCATCATCCGAATAGACAAGACCGTATCTTATTGAGTTAGCGTCCAATGATTCGACTGATCCAGACTTCAACTTCACCACCTTGCCGGTGATCTCCAAAGCTTCCGGTCCGCTGATACGCAGCATGGTAACAGCCCCTGTTCCCGGGATAGTGGCAGGAGCCGCGATAGTGTCACTGAATGATGAGTAATCCATGGCCAAATATTAATATGCGAAAATACAAATATTCGGAATATCCGGAAAATTTTGTAAATTTGCCAAGATAAAACGAACAATGAGCATGTCACTGGCAATCAATGTACCATCGAACGCCGGCGCGCCGCAGGGCGCCCAAGGTGACTTCTCTATCCTTTTTATCTTCCGGCCATTTCACTATTGTTTGAGATGGTCATTTTTTTTGCCCAAACCTTGAAGTGATGAAAGAAAGAAGAAAAGCTGTGCTCAGGATGGAGAACGGGATGGAATTCCACGGTTTCTCCTTTGGCCATGAGGGTCCCTCTGACGGTGAGGTGGTCTTCTCGACCGCCATGGTCGGATATCCCGAGAGCCTGACCGACCCGTCATATTCAGGACAGATCCTGACGGTGACATATCCTCTGATCGGCAATTACGGTGTTCCGAAGGAGGGACCCGACGAGAAGGGGATCTCAAGGAATTTCGAGTCCGAGAGGATTTGGGTCAGAGGCCTGGTGATCAGCGACTATTCCTTCGACTACAGCCATTGGGACGCGGTCAAGAGCCTGGACGAATGGCTGAAAGAGCAGAGGATACCTGGAATATACGGGATCGACACGAGAGCCGTGACGCAGGTCCTCCGGGAGCGGGGCTCGATGCTCGGAATGATTGTCCCTGAAGGAATGAAGAAGGATTTTCCAGTGGATGACCCCAACCTCGAGAATCAGATAGCCCTGGTAAGTTGTGAGGAACCAATAATTTATGGTGACGGTCCCAAAACCGTAGCGATGGTTGACTGCGGGGTGAAGCACAACATTCTCCGCTGCTTTATGGACAGGGGTGTGAGGGTAATAAGAGTCCCTTGGGATTATGATTTCAACACCCTTGAATATGACGGCCTGTTCATCTCCAACGGCCCCGGCAACCCGCAGTTCTGCAACGTGACCGTGGCGAATCTCCGCAAGGCGATGGAGGGAGACAAGCCTATCTTCGGAATATGCATGGGCAACCAGCTGCTGGCCAGGGCCGGCGGAGCGAACACCTACAAGCTCAAATATGGCCATCGCAGCCACAACCAGCCGGTCCGGATGGTCGGAACCACCCGGTGCTTCATAACCTCGCAGAACCATGGTTTCGCCGTGGATGACAAGACTCTCGGCAAAGACTGGGAGCCGTGGTTCGTGAATATGAACGACGGCACCAACGAGGGCATCCGGCACAGGACCAAGCCATTCTGCTCGGTGCAGTTCCACCCTGAGGCCTCCAGCGGCCCTACAGACACCAATTTCCTGTTCGACGAATTCATCGGCAAGTTATGAGAAACACAGACATAAAGAAAGTCCTCCTACTCGGCTCCGGAGCCCTCAAGATCGGGCAGGCCGGAGAGTTTGACTATTCAGGCTCACAGGCCCTCAAAGCCTTGAGGGAGGAGGGGATAGAGACCGTCCTCATCAATCCCAACATCGCGACCGTCCAGACCTCTGAGGGTGTCGCCGACAGGATTTATTTCCTGCCCGTTACCCCGTTCTTCGTGGAAAAGGTGATAGCGAAGGAGAGGCCACAGGGCATCCTGCTGTCGTTCGGCGGCCAGACCGCGCTGAACTGCGGAGTCGAGCTGTACGAGAGTGGAGTCCTTGAGAAATACGGGGTCAGCGTGCTTGGAACCCCGGTCCAGGCCATCATGGACACTGAGGACCGCGACCTCTTTATCAAGAAACTGGACGAGATCGGAGTCAAGACCATCAAATCCCAGCCGGCCGCCAATATCGGGGAGGCCAGAAAGGCGGCCGCTGATCTTGGTTTCCCTCTGATTGTCAGGGCGGCGTATGCCCTCGGCGGCCTGGGATCAGGTTTCTGCGACAATGAGGAGCAGCTGGAGGAGATCTGCGAGAAGGCATTCTCATTCTCGCCGCAGGTACTTGTGGAAAAATCCCTCAAAGGATGGAAGGAAATTGAATATGAGGTCGTCCGCGACCGCTACGACAACTGCGTCACGGTCTGCAACATGGAGAATTTCGACCCGCTGGGCATCCACACCGGCGAGAGCATCGTCGTGGCCCCATCCCAGACCCTCTCCAACAATGACTATTACTTCCTGAGGGAACTTTCCATAAAGATAGTCCGCCACATAGTGATAGTGGGCGAGTGCAACGTCCAGTTCGCGTACGATCCTCACGCCATAGATTACAGGGTGATAGAGGTCAACGCCCGCCTGAGCCGCTCATCGGCCCTCGCCTCGAAGGCGACCGGTTATCCTCTCGCTTTTGTGGCGGCCAAGCTGGGCCTCGGCTACGGCCTTTTCGACCTCAAAAATTCGGTCACTAAGACCACTCCCGCTTTCTTCGAGCCAGCGCTTGACTACATCGTCTGCAAGATACCCCGCTGGGATCTCAGCAAGTTCCACGGAGTCTCCCGCAAGATCGGTTCCTCGATGAAATCTGTCGGGGAGGTCATGGCCATCGGCCGCGGTTTCGAGGAGGCAATCCAGAAGGGTCTGCGGATGATCGGCCAGGGAGCCCACGGTTTCGTTGGCAACAAGGAGCTCCAAGTGGCTGACATAGAGACCGCGTTGAGGGAGCCTACTGACAACCGCATATTCGTGATCTCCAAGGCTATGAGGGCTGGCTGGACAGTGGACCGGATCCATGCCCTGACCAAGATCGACAAGTGGTTCCTGAACAAGCTCGAGAACATCGTCCGCACATACGAGGACATGCACAAATACGACAGGATCGAGGATATGCCCGAGAATCTCCTGCGCCTCGCGAAGAAGGAGGGATTCTCCGACTTCCAGATCCAGCGGGCGGTATGGAAAGACTCCGGCAGCTCCACCGCCAACATGGACAAGGTGCGCTCCCGCCGAAAGGCTCTCGGTATAACCCCTGTCGTCAAGCAGATCGACACCCTGGCGGCCGAGTTCCCGGCCCTGACCAACTACCTGTATCTCACCTACAACGGCACAAAGAGCGACATCTGCTACGAGAACGACGGCAAGTCGGTCATCGTACTCGGATCAGGGGCCTATCGGATCGGCTCCAGCGTCGAGTTCGACTGGTGCTCAGTGACCTGTCTCAAGACCATCCAGGGCCAGGGTTACAGGGGTGTCCTGATCAATTACAACCCGGAGACGGTATCCACCGACTACGATGAGTGCGACCGGCTCTATTTCGATGAGTTGACTTTCGAGAGGGTCATGGACATTATTGAGCTGGAGACACCCCATGGGGTCGTGGTCTCAGTAGGCGGCCAGATCCCCAACAATCTGGCCTTGCGGCTTCACGAGCATGATGTCCCTATTCTCGGAACATCGGCCACCGACATCGACAAGGCGGAGGACCGCCACAAGTTCTCAAGTATCGTGGACTCCCTCGGTGTTGACCAGCCGGAATGGAAGGAGCTCACGACCATGGATGATGTCGAGGACTTCATCCGCTCCGTCGGTTTCCCGGTGCTTGTGAGGCCATCCTACGTGCTTTCCGGGGCGGCCATGAATGTCTGTCACGACGAGAACAAGCTGCGCCATTTCCTCTCTCTCGCCTCTGAGGTCTCGCAAGAGCACCCGGTGGTTATCAGCAAGTTCTACCAAAGGGCTAAAGAGATTGAGTTCGACGCGGTCGCGGACAGGGGAGAAGTGATCGCCTACGCCATCTCTGAGCATATTGAATATGCCGGAGTCCACTCCGGGGACGCGACAATCCAGTTCCCGCCCCAGAAGCTGTATGTCGAGACGGTAAGGCGGATCAAGAAGATCGCGAGGGCGATAGCCGGTGCCCTGAATATCTCCGGCCCCTTCAATATCCAGTTCCTCGCCAAAGAGAACGCCATCAAGGTCATCGAGTGTAACTTGCGGGCTTCCAGGAGCTTCCCGTTTGTGTCCAAGGTTCTGAAAATAGATTTCATCGAGTTGGCCACAAAGGTGATGCTCGGGCTTCACCCGGCCCCGCCGCAGAAAAGCGCTTTCGACCTTGACTATGTGGGCGTGAAATCATCGCAGTTCAGTTTCGCGAGGCTCGAGGAGGCGGACCCTATGCTCGGTGTCGATATGAGTTCGACAGGGGAGGTTGGATGCCTTGGAGACGATCTCAATGAGGCGATCCTGAAATCCCTGCTGTCGGTCGGGCAGCGTATCCCAGAAAAAAGGATATTGCTCTCCACAGGAGACCCCCTCCAGAAAGCCGACATGCTCGGAACCTGCAAGATCCTGGTGGAAAAGGGTTACGAGCTGTACGCGACCGCCGGCACCTACAAGTATCTGGTCGAGAACAGCGTGCCGGCCACCAAAGTCCTATGGCCCAGCGAATGTGACAATCCAATCTTCAAGGGAAGGTTTAAACCAGCCGTGGAAATGATTCAAAACAAGGAAGTTGACATGGTGATTAATATCCCGAAAGACTTCAGTGAGCTGGAGCTTTCCAACGGCTACAAAATAAGAAGGGCGGCCATTGACTTCAATGTACCGCTCTTCACAAACGCGAGACTCGCGACAGCGTTTATCCGTTCGTTCAGGGACACTTCCCTCGAAGATATACAGATCAAATCCTGGGACCAATATTAATAGGAATCGTAGAACTTCGCGTCGCGGGGCGATACCTTGTTCATATTGTCGAGCAACATCTCGTTGGTCTTGTACTCGTCCATCAACTGGAGCATGAAATTCATCGCCTCGGTCGGATTCATGTCCGCCAGAAGTTTACGAAGGATCCAGATCCTGTTCGCCACATCCCTGCTGTAGAGGAGGTCGTCACGTCTCGTGCTTGAGAGGACGACATTTACGGCCGGGAAGATGCGTCTGTTGGAGAGAGTCCGGTCGAGCTGCAGCTCCATGTTGCCGGTGCCCTTGAATTCCTCGAAGATGACATCATCCATCTTCGAGCCTGTCTCAGTCAAGGCCGTGGCGAGAATGGTGAGTGATCCTCCTCCCTCAATATTCCTGGCCGCTCCGAAGAACCTCTTGGGCTTCTGGAGGGCGTTCGCGTCCACACCTCCGGTCAGAACCTTGCCGGAAGCCGGCTGGACCGTGTGATAGGCGCGAGCGAGCCTCGTGATGGAGTCAAGCAGGATCACCACATCGTGGCCGCACTCGACCAGGCGACGGGCCTTCTCAAGAACCATGTTGGCGACCTTGACATGCCTCTCCGCGGGCTCGTCGAACGTGGAGGCGACAACCTCGGCCTTGACGCTGCGGCTCATGTCCGTGACCTCCTCGGGACGCTCGTCGATCAGGAGAACAATCTCATAGACTTCCGGGTGGTTATCGGCAATGGCGTTGGCGATCGACTTGAGTAGCATGGTCTTACCGGTCTTCGGCTGGGAAACGATAAGCCCGCGCTGACCCTTGCCTATCGGGGTGAACATATCTACAATCCTACAGGAGACGTCGTTCTGGTGTCCGTGCCCCAGTAGATTGAATTTCTCGTTCGGAAAGAGGGGAGTGAGGAAGTCGAACGGCACACGGTCGCGAATGTAGTCCGGAGTGCGTCCGTTGATGTACTTTATCCTCACGAGAGGGAAATACTTGTCGCCTTCCTTCGGAGGACGTATCTCTCCCGTCACCGTGTCGCCGGATTTCAGCGCGTTGCTCTTAATCTGACCCTGGCTGACATAGATGTCGTCAGGGGAGTTGAGATAATTGTAGTCTGAAGAGCGCAGGAAACCATAGCCGTCAGGCATGATCTCAAGCACACCAGTGGCCTCCACGGTGCCCTCAAACTCAACGGCAGGGGCCTTGGGCTTCTGCTGGTTCTGTCCTCCCTGCGGGACGCCGAACTTGTTTTTCTGCTTTTTGCTTACGAAGTTATCCCTGTCAGACCTCGCCGCGGGATCGTCCTTGAGGTCATCAAAGAGTTGATGAATGAACTCCTTCCCATCAACCGCCTTGTCCTGTGGCTTGGGTTCGCTTGGCATCGGTGTATTCACCGGCTCCCCGGCCGCGGTCTCCGCCTCCGCCTCGACCTTCTCCTTGGACTTAGGCTTACGCCCCCTCCTATTGGTCGCCGGGACAGCATCCGATGCCGCCTTTGGCTGTTCTTTGGCTTGCCCGCCTTCGGGTTTGAGATCAGGTCTCACCTCAGCTTTCGCCTCTGCGACAGCTTCCGTAGCCGGTTGCTGAGCCTTCGGCTTGCGGCCGCGCCTGGACTTTGGCTTGTCATCCGCCTTCTCCTCCGGCTTGGATTCAGAGGCGGCCTGGGCCGTCTCCTGATGAACAACGGGAGCGGCTTCTTTCTTCTGCTGCGACTCCGCTTTCTTCGGCCGTCCGCGTTTAGGCTTTGGCCTTTCGACAGGTTGCAGGGACGCGGCGGTCGCCTGGGCGTCAAGTATGGCGAAAGCCAGGTTCTCGTCTGACATCTTTCTGGCGTTCTTGACCTGGTGTTCCTGAGCTACATTCTCAAGTTGCTCTCTACTCATTTGAGTGAGTTCGAATAAACTGTATGGCATAAAAAAGGGGTTTCTTATCTAAGACGACGCGAAGATAAGGAAAAAAAACAAACTATCAAACTATCTGTCCCAGTAGCTGGTGCTCTTCTTGAATCTCAGGAGGTCCGAAAGAGCCGCCGCGTTCGCCGAGATGATGAACGAATATGACTGGTACATTCCGGAAGGAACCCACGACACGGATATGTTGAAGCAGTGGAGGTCGTACCTGAACGACATCTGCGAGGTGGTCATCCTCATGGCGACGAAATCCCACCCGGACTGAGCCTGGACGGACATCTTGGGGGTCAGCTGGATATTCCCGGACACTCCAAGGGTCTGAGTGTAGCGGTCATTCTGGAAGAGCTGCTGGTTGGTGTAGCTGTATGACCGGCTCATCGAGAGGGAGTAATTGAAATTGAGGCTCCAAGGCACATTGGGATTGGTGTAGTACAACCAGCCTCCCGGAATATACTCTCCCGTCACGGGATGATAGTAAATCCGCCTGTAATAGTCAGCCGGGCCTCCTCCCTTGCCTCTGCCGTCGTTCCCCTTGAACTCGCCTTTGCCGGATATGGAGTATGACATAGAGGCGCTGAAATTCGTAAGGCGCAACGGCTTTCCCGTCTGAATAAGATTGAGCTTGTTGATCCTCGTCCCCTTCTCACTGATCGCGTAAGGGTCGAAATTGAGGTTTCCGTTGAGACCCAGCTTGCCGAAAATGGAGGTGGACAAGCTGATGCCCACGTTGTTCATACGCAATGAGTCAGCCAGGAAGTTGTACCCTGTGTTGATATTGAATTGATCCAATATCTTCACCTTCTTTGATCCTGTGCCGGTGGTGTCTTTAGCGTCCCGTACCTTGGCCTCAAGGTTGTTGCCTATCGACAGGCTCATTGTGGCGGACTTGCCCTTTCCGGGAACGGAGTTCAACTGGCCCTGGTATTTGTTGTACTGGTAAGTCCTCTGGTTGCCCAAAGTGTCTGTATACTCAAGAGTATGCCATCCGTTGAACGCCTTGGCCTTGTCCGGGCTGAAGCTCATGCTCAGGCTCGGCGAGACGACATGCCTCAAGGCCTGGAGCTTATGGTATTTGCCGAAATTATACATTCCATAGAGGCGGGTACTCATGGAGACCGAGCCGGAATAATCGTGTGTGGCGCCGAAAGTGGTCAGGGGGGAGGTCATAGTTGTCTCCACCTTGTTGGTCTCGGGATTGAAGTAAGCGTTAGTCTCCCTGAAGAACCAGTTCATCCCGTAATTGACCGACGGAGTGAAGTTCAGGTAATTGAAAAGGGTGAAAGAAGGGAGGCCTATGGTGAACTTGTGCGACATCCCGTTGTTGAATTTATCCAGGAAACCAGGCTCGCCGAACTCCGATGCCTTGAAATTGACCTTGTTCTGCAACGTTGTGTTATAGGCCAGGGAGAACTTCTCGTAAAAACGCTCCTTGCCGACCCTGTTCTTGATCTTGAACGGATAGAATCTCGTCACTGAGAAAGTGACGTTAGGAAGCGTGAACGAGTAGGAGCTGTCCCTCGAGTTCTGGCTGTGGAGAGCATTCACGGACAGGTTGAATTTCCCGTTCCAGTTCTTGGAGAAAGACACGGATGAGGATATCTGGTTCTGCAGGGCGTCTGAGATCGACCTGGAATTATATCGGCTGTTCGAGGGGCTCGAGAAATTGACCGAGGCTGAGAAGCTTTGCCCGGGATGGGCCTTGGAGTCTTGGGAATGAGACCATTTCAAGCCGAAGTTCTTGCTCTGGAAGAAGTCAGTGCTTCCCTTCTCGCCTGTCTGGTCTACCGAATAGTTGAACGCGAAATTGCCGGAGAACTTGTAATTGACCTTGTAACGGGAGTTGATGTTCGCCGCCCAGGATCCAAGCGTATAGTAGTCCCCGGTCATCGACAGGTCGAGATAATCTCCGATCACGAAATACATTCCTGCATCCCTAAGATAGAATCCTCGGGCGTTCTCCTCCCCGAAAGAGGGCATGAGCATGCCGGTCGCCCTCTCCGGGCGCTTGGGAATGAACCCGAACGGGATGGCCACGAAAGGCAGGTCCACATCCTCGACCACAAGATGGGCGGGGCCGAAAACGGTCTTTTGGGAAGGCTTCGTGACCACTTTCGCCGAAGACAGCTTGAGGTAGTAATGCGGATGTTCAAGGTCGCAGACCGTGTATTTGCCCTGCGTGATGTTTATGGACCTGTCCGGGAGCATCTTTATGTTCTTGCCGTGCAGGATGCCGTCGTCTTCCTGGGTGATCATGTTGGTGATCCTGGCCTTCCTGGTGTTGAAGTTGTAGCGGATCTCCTCCATGTTGAAAGTCTGGTCCCCCTGGGTCATCACGGGCTGGCCGCTCCAGCTTTTCGTGAGTGTGTCATAAGTCCCTCGGGCAAAGACGGTTCCGCTGTTCATGTCATACTCCATGTAATCAGCCTTGAGCGTGATATTCTCATAGCTGACCTCGACGTCTCCCCAGTAGAACATCTTCCTCTGACCGTCGGCGAATATCTGCTTTGAGGAATCCTTGGCCGCGGAGAAGGCCGGCTTGGAGATAGAGCTCTTCTCAAGCAGGTCAAGGGAGTCTGCCCTGGCTCTGTTGATCGAGTCCCTCCTAAGCCCGATTGAGTCCAGGAGCACCGGAACGGTGTCCCTGACAGC
>JAFVED010000199.1 GCA_017478125.1 Bacteroidales bacterium
CGGAAGGCTGATCTCGACGTCGTATTTCCCGGAAGGATATTCCTGCCACTGGAATGTGGCCGAGACACCGACAGGAAGCTCGAAATGAAGTTTCCTGCCGGTTCTTTTTGAGACTATGGGGCCGTAGGGAGTCTCCAGCGTGACATTGACTTGCTCCAATCCCGCGGGAATTTGCGGATCTAGGATGATGTGCTTGTACCCGGGGGCATCCGCGATGATACCGCCGAGAGCCTGGTAGAACCAGCTGCCGATCCCGTTGAAACAGTTATGGAAACGGCTACGGTCAGCATCCCAATGCTCCCAAGTGCCTGTGGCGCCATTATCGATCATGTACAGATAGCCAGGATAGGACCTCTGTTTCAGCAATCCGTAGAACCAGTCACATTCCTTAGCCTTTGTGGCCCACTCGGTGATGACAGGCACTCCGACAAGGCCGGTCTTAAGATGGCCGTCATAGACTTTGGCAGTTCGCTCGAAGAGTTTGTCACGAACCTTTCCTACCAACGCCGGCGGCACTATGCCGACAAGAAGAGGATAGGCCATATCGACCTGCGAGCCACTGCCGTAGGTGTAGTCCATCGGATGATAAAGAGTCTCATTGATCCTCTTCGCGAGGGCGTCGTACCTGGCCTTATAACCCGGAGCGTCCTCAGGACGGCCCACAATCGGGGAGATGGCCTCAAGCTCTTTGTAGATTTGGCAGAGCGAACAGTTATTGACAAGATCGACAGACAAAGGGTCCTGAACATCAACTCCTTCTGGCGCCGCCCAGTCGCCAAGATACCAATTCCGGTACTCGGTGTTGGGCCATTGCTTCAGCAAGCCGTCCACAGTGTAGGCATCGACATATTCAAGCCACTTCACCATGGAGGGAAAGCACCTTTCCAGAAGGCGGGGATCGGCGTAGCTCATCCAAGTCCGCCAAGGAGCCTGGACTATGAACCCGCACCAGTAAGGGCCGCCACCAGCCTTATAGGGGCAAGGGGCCGTGTGGGGCAGACCGCCATCCTCGTGAAGGCAGTCGTTCCAGGCCTGGAGCCAGTTGAGGTACAACGGAGATGCGTCGTACATCATTTGGAAAGACAATGCGGAGGCGTTCCCGTCGCCACCATAGCCGAGACGCTCGATGTTGGCGCAATCGACCATGTAGCCGTCAAACGCCAGGTTCTCAAGGGTGTAACTGACCATGTCATGGATCGCGTTCAAGTCCGGATCGGAGGACTCGAATGAGGATGCCTTGTCGTAAGCGGTTCTCATTCTCACTGCCTTGATGTCCTCAATCTTTGGAGCGGCGGTAAGGCTGTCCAGAAGGACATAACGGAACACATGATGGTTGAATTTGTTGGCGAAACGATCACCTTTTTCAGAACCTGATGATATGTAATAATTCCTGCTGACCGGATCCAAGGTACCGTCCGGCTCAAAATCGTCGCAGAAGGAAGCCGTTGACTTATGGCCCGCCCGCATGGCGGGAAGAGTGATGTCAAGCATACCGTTGACCACCCTGCCGAAATCAACCAGCCAAGCCCCGTTCTCCCCGTATGGAGTCACGCTTACCGCGGTGAGAGTCTCTTGAGGCAGGCATGGCTCGCACATCATGGGTGTGGCGTCTATTCCTTCAACAGGAACGATCTGGACAGGTCCCCATTCGAGTCCGCCAAGTGAACCGGGATCCAATCCGGACGGCACGACCCTGGCATCAATGACCTCACCACCGAAATGCCAGTCACGCCATGTGTCGTAGTCCTGATAGCCGCTCCATGCCCCTTCCCAGGAGTCATCCGTAAAAATCAGAGGATGAGATCCTTCCGGATCGACGGCATCCAACTCGGCCCTTACGGCAGGGCCTTCGAACACAGCCCCGAAAGTCCTGGGCTTGTACCAGCCGGAACTCGCCCAGATGACAATCTCATTGTCGCCTGGTTTCATTAATGATGTGACATCGTATGTCACGATCAGGGACCTTTTATCCAACTGTGACACCGCCGGATTCAGCACGGCTTCAGACACGCTGCTCCCGTTGATGTAGGCCTCATGGTACCCGAGGGAATTGACATGGAGCAGAACCGTCCCTGGCTTCGAATCTAAAGAGAACTTCTTTCGCAGCAGCGGGGCTCGCCCATCTCCCGGCACGGCACCGATGTACTCCCCCTTCAGGCTATCATCACCGATGACTCCTATCCCGAAACGCTGTGGCTCGCTCCAAGGGCCGGGCTCTTTATCGGTCTCCCAGACCCTGACCCTCCACCAGCATTGTAGCCTGGACTTTAACGGGGTTCCGGAATATGGGACCATCACCTGATCGTTTGAGACAACCTTACCGGAGGACCACAAATCCGCGGTGCCACCTTTCAGGAGAGTCTTTGAGGAGGCGACCTGAATCTCGTATGCGAACTGCTCCATCGGCTTGGAAGAACGGATCTTCCAGTTGAAATGCGGCATGGCCGAATCAATCGCCAAAGGCTCCTTGAGGCCCTCGCAACGCAGGTCATACACTTCAAATGAAGAAGTGCAGGAAAGGGCGGTCAGTAAGGTTGACAGCCAAATGAGACACCGGGACATTCTTTTCATATCAGACTAGTCGTTCATGGATCGGAACGCGGCTAAAGCGCAATTGATGCCATCGATGGCTGATGAGACAATCCCGCCTGAATATCCGGCCCCTTCCCCACAAGGAATGAGACCAGGAATAGCCTCTGACTCAAGTGTTTCCGGATTACGAACGATCCTGACGGGAGAAGAGGTTCTTGACTCGACACCGACCAGCAGGGCATCATTGGTGAAATATCCCCTGATAGAGTGCTTGTTCACCTCCGGGAAGGCCTTCTGGAGCCTGGTGGAAATGAAATCGGGGAGCAGCTCATGCAGCGGGGCTGGCACAACTCCCGGCTTATAGGAGGTCTCAGGCATGTCGGAAGACACAACCTCGTTGCAGAAATCAATCATTCTCTGAGCCGGGGCAGCCATAGGATTGTCTGAACGGGAGTGGGCATATTCCCACATCTTCCGCTCCACGGCTTTTTGGAACTCAAGTCCCTTGAACGCTCCGGCCTGGGAATATTCCTCAGGCACATCTTCCGGATTGATCTGGACCACGACTCCGGCGTTGGCGAACTTTCCGCTCCGGGCCGAATTTGACATTCCGTTCATGACGATGGTCTCGGGTTCGGTGGCTGAGGGGACCAGCACCCCGCCGGGACACATGCAGAAAGAGAACACTCCTCTCTCGTCCACTTGCTGGGTGAAGGAATACTCCGCGGCAGGCATGTCACTTTCCCATTGACCGTGATAACGAGCCTCATTGATAAGGGATTGGGGATGCTCGACCCGCACTCCCATGGCGAATCCCTTGGCCTGAAGCTCGCAATTGTTCTCGGCAAGCATCTCGTAGATGTCCTTAGCAGAATGGCCTGTGGCGAGAATAACCTTCTTAGCGGAGTACTTCACGGCCTTCGGCTTGCCGGTTGTCTTGGTAGGATGCTCGCTATCAAGGGCTTTAACC
>JAFVED010000200.1 GCA_017478125.1 Bacteroidales bacterium
AACGCCATCACCATCGTGGAGTCCGCGGGTAAGGTGCAGTTCGACAACCTCATCGAGGGCGTTACGTTCCGCGAGGAGGTGGCCGACGAATTCGCGGTCAACAAGGACAAGGTCATCATCGAGGCCAAGGACAAGACCAGGAACCCCTCCATCATCATCCTCGACGCGAATGGCGAGCAGGTCAGGCAGTACAACCTGCCTGTCGGAGCCCACATCATTCCGAACAATGGCGACCAGGTCAGTGTCGGTGATGTGATCATCAAGATTCCCCGCGCGATCGGTAAGTCCAGTGATATTACAGGCGGTCTGCCAAGGGTCACCGAGCTCTTCGAGGCCAGGACTCCCTCGGCTCCCGCCATCCTCTCCGAGATCAACGGAGAGGTGCTCATGGGCAAGGTCAAGAGAGGTAACCGCGAGATCATCGTCAAGAACAAGGCCGGCATCGAGAAGCACTACCTTGTGCCCACGACCAAGCAGATCCTTGTCCAGGAGAATGACTATGTCAAGGCCGGATCCAAGTTGTCCGACGGCGGCATCTCCCCTACCGACATCCTCAATATCCTCGGACCTGTCAAGGCTCAGGACTACATCGTCAACGAGGTCCAGGCCGTTTACCGCCTCCAGGGTGTGAAGATCAATGACAAGCACTTTGAGATCATTGTCCGCCAGATGATGCGCAAGGTCCAGATCACAGATCCCGGCGACACCGAGTTCCTCCAGGAGGAGCTTGTCGACAAATGGGATTTCATGGACACCAACGACAACATCTTCGGCAAGTCCTTCGTGATTGATCCCGGCGACAGCCAGAGGTACATGCAGGGAGACATTGTCGACGCCCGCGACCTCAGGAATGAGAACGCCTCTCTCGAGCGTCAGGGACTCAAGATGATGGCCGCCCGCGAGGCCAAGCCAGCCACCGCCAAACTCGTGCTCCAAGGTATCACCAGGGCGGCTCTGCGCACCAACAGCTTCATCTCGGCGGCCTCCTTCCAGGAGACCACCAAGGTGCTCAGCGAGGCTGCGATCAGAGGCCGGGTCGACTACCTCGAGGGCCTTAAGGAAAACGTCATCTGCGGTCACCTGATTCCGGCCGGTACAGGCCAGAAGGCGTTCCAGGACATCCTGGTAGGCCGAAAGGACGAGTACGAGGCCGAGATGAGCGAGCTTTAGGATTTCGTCGACACAATTCTTCGGTTTATCGATCAGGCCGGGCATCTGATGATGCCTGGCCTGATTTTTATTGGTCTCACATTAGAAAGATATATACTATTATGAGAGCATTCACGATTCTCCGGACAGCGTTGGCGCTGTCGGTATCTCTTTTTTTTATGAGTTGTGCTGACGATGAGATATTTCTCACTGATGATGAGATCAGTGGCGGACCACAGACACAAACGAAGACTGATAACCTTACAGATCCTGCCCTGTCATGGAGCCTAACCTCCTCTGTGGCGATCCTGGGAGCCGACAACACTTTCCCTACCATCTCCAACAAATACGGGGTTCCGGTCAGCTACGCCTCATCTGACAATAACGTGGCGACAATCTCCCAGGACGGGACAGTCACATTAGTGGCGGCGGGGATCACAATCATCACTGTGTCTTCTTCCGAGACCAGCTCCTACGAGGCTTCAAGCGCGGATTACACGCTGACAGTCAAGGAACAAGAGGGAAAGCAGGAACAAACGGCAGGAGACGAAGAAACCTCGGGAGCGGGGACATACACTTTCAGCTCAACCGGAGACCCGTCTTCCGACGACGACATCGCCAACACGACTTTCACCAGGATGATAACGGTCAAATACTCCGAGAATTCCGCGGCGGTGACAGGAGACGACCACGGCTATGTATCCGCGGCGGGAGCGAATGTGACAGTCAACAACACCGGTGCAGAGAACATCATCTACAAACTCACAGGATCCACCTCGAACGGTAGTTTCAAGCTCTACAGCTCAAAGAAACAAGCCATTCTCCTCTCGGGAGTATCCATCACGAACCCCGACGGAGCCGCTGTCAACAACCAGAGCGGCAAGCGCACCTTTGTCATAGTCGAGGGAACCAACACCCTGACCGACAGCCCATCCGCGGCCTATACAGCCACTGGGGACGAAGACATGAAGGCCGTCTTTTTCAGCGAGGGACAACTCATTTTCAGCGGCAGCGGTTCCCTGACCGTCACCGCCAGCAACCGGCAGGGCAAGTCCGGCATCGTGTCCGACGATTATGTCAGGATCATGGCAAATCCTTCTGTCAAAGTCACTTCCGGGAGCTCAGCAGGTCACGGACTCAAGGGCAAGGACTATGTCCAGATCTCTGAAGGGCAACTCACGGTCTCGACATTGGCGGCCATGAAGAAAGGCATAGCCTCCGACGACCACGTCCTTGTGGAAGGGGGGACGACCGAGGTGACTGTCAGCGGCGGGGTCGCCTACGACAGCGAGGATTCCGAATACAAGGGTTCCGCCGGAATCAAGGCCGACAACTATTTCGGGATGACCGGCGGCTCGCTCACGATCACGAACACAGGTAAAGGAGGCAAGGGCATCAGCGCCGGAAGTTATGACTACGACTCTGACAAACACACCCTCTCGGACAGCTACATCTCTGGAGGAACCCTGAGGGTAAACACCTCGGGCAGCGAGTCCAACGATGTATCCTCCAAGGGCATAAAGATCGGCTACAAGCAGCGTTCCGGCAACAAGTATGTCTACGCCGGCAACCTTGTGATCAGCGGAGGTTCGGTCATAGTCTTCGCGTCCAAGAGCGAAGGTATTGAGGCTAAAGGCAATATGACATTCAATGGAGGACAGGTCCATGTCACATCCACCGGCGACGACGCCATCAACTGCCAGGGAGAGATGATTGTCAACGACGGATTCATCTACGCCTACTCCACACAGAACGATGCCATGGACTCCAACGGCAACATGAAACTCAACGGAGGCTATGTCTTCGCGGTCACGACCAAGGGAGCCCCTGAAGTGGCGCTCGACGCCAACACAGAGGGCGGCTACAAGCTCTATATAGGCAGCGGGGCCACAGTCGTGGCTTACGGAGGACTTGAGGGCGGATATTCCGCCTCGCAGACAGTATACAGCATGGGTTGCTCCGCCGGCGGCTGGAACGCCCTCCACGACGGAAGCTCCTACATAGCGGCCTTCAAGGTTCCTTCCGGAATCTCTACCGTGGCTGTCTCCGCTCCTTCTCTCAAATCCGCCTACAAAGGCGTGACCGTCAGCGGTTCTACCCTCTGCGATGGTGTCTGGGCCACTTCCGGAATCTCAGGTGGATCCACCTCCTCTCTAAGCACCTATTCCGGCGGTGGAATGGGTCCAGGAGGCGGAGGAATGGGAGGTCACGGCGGCGGGCCAGGCCGCGGATGGTAAGCTCTGTTTAGGGTAAATAATTAACATTCAAAGTAATATGAAAAAATATATCCTCATTATAGCCGCCTTCCTGATTGGAAGTCTCGGAGCTTTGGCCCAACAGACCAATGAAAAGGTGATGGACAAGAAGAATCTTGTCGTCAAGGAATGGAACGCCAACGCCAAGGGTGCCAAGACCCTGGACCATGTTACCATCTATTCCCCTGAAGGGAAAAAAATAGAGGAGACCGAGTACGATTCCACAGGAAAACAGAAATGGCGCAAGCGTTACGAATGGAGAACCGACGGAAAGATGGCCAGGGAGCTGCTCTACGATGAGCGGAACCGCCTTGTGAATTACAAGAAGTTCGATTTCAACGAATTCGGGAAGAAAAAGACCCAGTACACCTACGACCCGAAAGGTAAACTCGTGTCGACCAAGTATTTCGAATATATAGCCCAGGATGCATGACAACCCTCATAACCCTTTGGTCGACAAAGCCATGGAGTCGTTGTCTCCCATCACCTTAGAGGAGATGGACTCCATCAAGCTCATGAACAGGATCGACTCGAAGTACCTCACCGATGAGAACACCCTTGCAAAGGTGCTTCGTGACGCTTCCGCCGCTGGTTATAGGGCCCTGGAGGCCGAAGGGACCCGGATAAGTCCGTATAACTCGATCTACTACGACACTCCTGGTCTCAAAATGTTCCTCGACCACCATAACAGGCGGCTCAACCGGCAGAAGGTCCGCACGAGAGTCTATGTCAACTCCGGCGACGCGTTTCTTGAGATAAAAAGGAAAAACAACAAGGGAAGGACCAAGAAGAAGCGAATATCCATCCCTCTGGATGAGTTGAGCGATTTCTCCAAGGATCCGGAAGCGGTCGCATACCTCGAAAGCCACTCCGGGTTCACCACGGGACAGATCTCCCCTGAACTCTCCACAACCTTCGACCGGATAACCCTGGTTAATCCCGCCAAGACCGAAAGGATCACTATTGACATGAACTTGATGTTCAATAACTTCCGTACAGGGAAGAAGGCCTCTCTCCTGGACACTGTCATCATTGAGCTGAAACAGGACGGACGAGCCACAAGCCCGATGAAAGGGATACTCCTGGACAACCGCGTAAAACCGGTACGGGTCAGCAAATACTGCGTGGCCGTTACCCTGACGGACAATGCTGTCAAAAGCGGACGCTTCAAGAAAAAAGTCCGCGCGATAGAGAAAACGATAAACAAAAAAATACAAGTGATATGATCTCGATGCAAGACCTGGGTGAATATACCCTCTCCGATGAGGAACTCATTGATGTCCAGTCCATCACGGATGCCATGATGACCACAAGCCAAAGCATCACAGAACTGGCTGTCCGGTTCTTTCTCAACCTGGCCGTGTGCTGGATCCTGATCCAGTTCTTCTATTACCGGAAGAGCCGCCGCCGCGACTACTATTTCACCTTCATGGTGTTCTCCTCAGCTATGCTGATGCTCCTCTACATGATGGGCAACGTCGAGGTGGGAGTCGGGCTCACGCTCGGCTTGTTCGCCATATTCGGAGTCATCCGCTACCGCACGGAGACAGTTCCGATCATGGAGATGACCTACCTGTTCGTGATCATAGCCCTCGCCGCGATGAACGGACTCGCTCCCGTCTACAAACTGGTCGGCGCCGCCACAGACCACGCCCACTACGAGCTGTCAGGAGGGACGGTGGTTGTGATGTTCATTTCCAACGCGTTGGTTGTCTGCTTGATCTGGGTGCTCGAGAGCCCGAGACTCCTCCGTCACACATCCACCAAACTCGTCCTCTACGACCGGATCGAACTGATCGTCCCTGAAAGGAGAGAGGAGCTTGTCGCCGATCTCGA
>JAFVED010000201.1 GCA_017478125.1 Bacteroidales bacterium
ACGCACCGGCCTCAAGCATCTTGCCGTTGCCGACAGAAGTCACCTGCACACCATTGCTCAAACCGAGTTTCTCAAGAGTCTCCTTGGGAGCCTGCTTTAGAGTGGTTCCGTAGAAAGCGATCTCGCCGTCTCCGACCACGGTACCGTTCTCGGTCGTACTGCCCTGGAATGTCACCTCGATGTTCTTCTCCTTGCCGTCCCTGATGACTATGAGCTTGGCCTTGTCGCCCGGATGATAGGAATTGACCTTGACCTGTACGGCAGATCCGTTCTTCATCTTCGAGCCGTCAATGGACACGAGCACATCACCCTTCTGGACTCCGGCCTTGTCAGCGGAACCACCTTTGACAACCTCATTAATATATACGCCGTCCAACGAAGATAGTTTCATTTTTTTCAACATGTCGTCTGTGGAATCGTACTTGAGATTCTTCGCGAGAGCCTCTGTCAGGTCGGACATCTGGATGCCCAGGACCGCCCTCTTGACAGAGCCGAAGTCAATGAGGTCGCCCACGATCTTCTTGACGATGTTGACCGGAACGGCGAAAGAGTAACCCGAATATGACCCGGTCTGGGAAACGATAGCCGTGTTGATACCCACGAGTTCACCGGTCTTGTTTACCAGGGCTCCTCCCGAGTTTCCAGGGTTGACGGCCGCGTCGGTCTGGATGAAAGATTCGATCTGGAGCGTGCTCTTCTCCCTGGGGTCATGTCCCATCTGGCGACCCTTGGCGCTGACGATACCGGCGGTGATGGTGCCTCGGAGCTGGTAGCCCATAGGGCTTCCGACAGCCAGCACCCACTCGCCGAGCCTGAGCAGGTCGGAGTCTCCGAAAGGCAGGGTCGGGAGCCCCTCGGCATCGATCTTGACAAGGGCGACATCAGTGGCGGGATCAGTGCCGATCACCGTCGCGTCGTAGGTCTTGTTGTTATTCAGGGTGACCTGTATCTTGGTGGCGTTCGCGACGACATGGTTGTTGGTCACGATGTAGCCGTCAGGACGGATGATCACACCCGAACCGCTTCCCTGGACCTGTCTGGACTGTGGAACGCTCTCGCCAAAGAAGAAGCGGAAAAACGGGTCGTCCATCTGATACCGCTGGGTGGCGGTCACCTCCACATAGACGACAGCCTCCACGGCCGACTCCGCGGCGTATGTCAAGTCGGGATAATCCGATTGTGCCAGATTGACAGTCTTTGTGACCGTATTGGCGACTGGAGAGGACACATTGTCCGACCCTCCGGTGACGGTGGCCGCCTTCAACACACCGTAGGCCGCCAGCACGCTGAGCAGCACTGACAGCAGAACTGTGATAATACTTTTCTTCATTACTGACATATTGTTATTTTTAAAATTTTTCCGGAAGGGGTATTTTTCAAATAAGATGCCACGGAGTGAAAGGAAATTCGAGGAATATTACTATATTTGTGATTGGCGCCGCGCGAAATGGCGCGGAGAATCGACGAAATCAAAAAATATGACGATATGAAATTCAATGTTTCAAGCGTAGAGCTGCTTAAAGGGCTGATGAGTATCTCCAAGGCCGTTCCGGCCAAGTCCGCCCTCCCGATCCTGGAGAACTTCCTTTTCGACCTCAAGGGCAACATTCTCGAGGTCACGGCATCCGACTCGGAGCTCACCCTAAGGACAGAGATCGAGGTCGACACAACTGAGGAGGAAGGAAGGATCGCCGTGCCGGCGAGGCATATCATAGACCTTCTTAAAGAGCTTCCCGACCAGCCGGTGTCCGTGCGGACGTCCAGCGACTCTTCGATCGAGTGCGACTGGACGAGCGGCAACTCCGTTCTCCCCTATTTCCCCGCCGAGGACTATCCCGAGATCAAGGGTGCCTCTGAAGACGCCGAGAAGGTGGTTTTCCCCGCCAAGAGCCTGATAGAGGGCATCAACAGCACTGTCTACGCCACCGCCGACGATGAGATCCGCCCGGCCATGAACGGTATCTATTTCGATTTCGACACGGAATCGACCACCCTTGTGGCCTCCGACTCCCACAAGCTCATCTGCTACACGACCAAGGACGCCAAGGCCGCCGCCAAGTGCTCCTTCATTCTCCACAAGAAGCCGGCCAATGTCCTCAAAGCCATCGTCGACAAGGAGGATGGGGATGTCGAGGTCGCTTTCGACTCCAGCACAGTGGTGTTCTCGTTCGGAAGGACCACGATGGTCTGCAGGTTGATCGTCGGGAAATATCCCAAATACCGCGACGTGATCCCCCAGAACAACTCCTCCGTCCTTAAGATAGACAGGAGCCTGTTCCTTAACACTGTACGCCGTGTGGCGGTCTGCGCCAACAAGGCCTCCAACCACATAAAGCTCGACCTCAAGCCTGGCCAGATGGAGATCACGGCCCAGGATCTGGGTTTCGCTATCGCCGCATACGAGAAAGTCCCTTGCGACTACAACGGCGATGAGCTCACGATCGGGTTCAAGTCGACCTTCCTCGGTGAGATTCTCTCCAACATGGGCTGCGACACTGTGGTCATGAAGTTCGCCGATGCCCGGAGGGCAGCCTTGATCGTCCCCTCCGAGGACGACGCGACCAGCGAGAAGATTTGCGGCATCCTGATGCCGATAATGGTTCAGTAAATATAAGTAATCCACTGTGGAACTGTCACTTAAAAAGCCCCTGCTGTTCTTTGACATCGAGAGCACGGGGCTTAATATCGTCACAGACTGCATAGTCGAGCTCAGTTTCGTCAAAGTTTTTACGGACAACCGCCACGAGACAAAGACCTGGAGAGTCTGCCCATGGGACTACCAGGGAGGGGTCCAGAAAAAAATGGATCCACGGGCAACCGAGGTCAACGGGATCACTGATGAGATGCTCGTCGGGGAGAAGAAGTTCATCGAGATTGTACCCGAGGTCGTGGAATGGCTCAGGGACAGCGACTTGGCCGGGTTCAACTCTGCCAAGTTCGACCTGCCGATGCTCGCCGAAGAGATCGAGAGGGTGAGAACATATTGTCTTAAGAGGCTCTCCAGCCCGAAAACTAGCCAGGAGAGCAAGACGAAGGCTAAGGGTATGCTCG
>JAFVED010000202.1 GCA_017478125.1 Bacteroidales bacterium
CAAGGCGGACAAGGCTCGTGAGGAGGAGCGTACAAACGCCTTGAGGATGCAGTCTGAGCGGCACGAGAAGGAGCTCCAGAGCATGAGGGACGCTTTCAAGGCCCTCTCGGCGGAGAACAGCGCCGCCTTCAAGAGCCAGAGCGCCGAGTCGATCGCCGAGCTCCTCAAGCCGATTAAGGAGAAGTTCGAGGCTTTCGACAAGAGCGTGAGGGAGTCCAGGATGGAGAGCGCCGCCCAGAGCGCCGCGATGAAAGAGAACATCGAGAATGTCCTCAAGCGCTCCCAGGCGGTCGGGGAGGAGGCCAGGAACCTCGCCAACGCCCTGACGGGCTATTCCAAAGTCCAGGGAGACTTCGGGGAGATGCTGCTCACGGATGTCCTTAAGAATGCCGGGCTTGTCGAGGGCATCCATTTCTTCACCCAGGGGGTCATCACGGACAAGGACGGCCACGAGATCAAGAGTGATGAGGGGCGGACTCTTATCCCGGATGTCATGGTTTACTATCCGGACGACACAACGGTCATCATCGACTCCAAGGTCAGCCTGAACGCCTACAAGGAGTATATGGTCAGCGAGAGCGTGGACTCCAGGCGGAAATACGCCAAGGCTCACGTGGAGAGTGTCAAGAAGCACGTTGACGAGCTGAAGTCCAAGGATTACGCGTCGTATATTCCCGAAGGACGCCGCAAAGTCAATTATAACTTGATGTTCATCCCAGTGGAGGGCGCTTTCCGTCTCATGCTCGAGGAGGATCCTTTGCTCTGGCAGGTGGCGAAAGACAATAATGTCCTGATAGTCAGCCAGATGACTTTGATTATCGTCTTGAATATGATCCAGATGGCATGGAAACAGGCCAATCAGGAGAAGAACATCGCGGAAGTCTACAAGACCGCCGAGGAGCTGATGAGCCAGCTCGGGGGATGGATGGGAAGCTATGTCAAGATCGGGGAGGCCCTTGAGAAAGCCAGGACAGCTTACGGGGAAGCCTCCAAGAAGCTCTCCGACTCCAACCAGAGCGTCATCAAGAAGATCCAGAAACTGGAGAAGTTGGGACTGTCACCGAAAAGGTCCCATGGGAAGATAAAAACCACAGGCCGCATGTCGGGGCCTGAATCTGTAATCCCGGCCTCCCTCTCGCCCGTGGACGAGGTGGTGGACGCAAACATTCAAGAAGATGAGAACTGACATCGATTTCGCCGCGATGGCGGCGCGCTACAGGTCCGAGCTCCTTTCCAATGTGCTCCCTTTCTGGCTGGATAAATCCCGGGACAAGGAGTACGGCGGGTATCTCACATGCCTTGACCGGGAGGGAAATGTCTATGACACAGACAAGTTCGTGTGGCTCCAGGGCAGGGAAGTGTGGATGTTCTCCATGCTGTACAACTCATACAAAAAAGACCCTGCCTGGCTGGAGTGCGCCAGGGATGGGGCTGAGTTCCTGGCGAGGTATGGTTATACGGGTGACTATGACTTCTATTTCTCCCTGACCCGCGAGGGGAAGCCACTCGTCCAGCCCTACAACATATTCTCGAACACTTTCGCCTGCATGGCTTTCGCCCAGCTGGCCAAGGCCACTGGCGAGGACCGGTACGCCTCCATAGCGAGGGAGACTTTCCGCAGGATCCTTGAGCGGCGCTCCAATCCTAAGGGACCTTGGCTCAAGGCGGTTCCCGGAACCAGGCCGATGAAGGATTTCGCCTTGCCGATGATCATCTGCAATATGGCGCTGGAAGTTGAGGAAATAATTGACAATCCGGAGCTTATGGAGCAAACTATAGATGAGTGCCTCCATGAGGTGCTGGATGTCTTCTACCAGAGTGATCTCGGGGTGATGGTGGAGAACCTGTCTTCTGTGGACGGCAGTCTGGTGGATTGTTTCGAAGGTCGCAAGATAAATCCCGGCCATGACCTGGAGGCTCTCTGGTTCATCGAGAACCTGGGCCTGAGGAAGGGCGACAAGAAGTTGATAGAGAGGGCCGTGGACATCTCGCTGAGGGTTATCGAGTACGGCTGGGATGAGACTTATGGGGGAATATTCTATTTCCTGGACCGCAAAGGTTATCCCCCGCAGGAACTGGAGTGGGGCCAGAAATTGTGGTGGGTCCATATCGAGGCGGCGATAGCCATGTTGAAAGGGTACCAGCTCACAGGGAATGAGAAATGCCTGGACTGGTTTCTCAAACTCGATGATTATCTCTGGAAACATTTTAAGGACAATGATTTCCCTGAGTGGTTCGGCTACCTGGACCGTCGTGGTGAGGTGCTTCTTCCCCTCAAGGGCGGTAAGTGGAAAGGATGTTTCCATGTCCCGAGTGGATTGTATCAGATAGGAAATATTCTTGAGGATATCCCGCGATGAGAAAGCTGTTTTTCAAGCTCATTGCTATAGTGTCCTTATGCCTTTGCGCGTCATGCGGTCATAAGGAAGAACCTATGTTCCTGATTCCGTATTCTCCGGTGGCTCCTTCCCTGGATGGGCTTCTCTCGTCCGTCGTGTGGGAGGTGATTACTCCCTCGGTCGGGTTCCATGCCCCATGGGACGGACTGGATGACGACACTGTGTTCAAGTGCATGGTGACAGACAGCTTGTTCCTGTTCCGCTTCGATGTGCGTGACTCCACATTGACCCTGAAAGCTGATTTCGGGGACGAGATGGATGTCTCACCTGAGGACAGGGTGGAAATTTTCTTCTCCCATCCCGGGGAACTTGACACCTACGTCGGAGCCGAGATGGATCCGGCGGGCCGTGTGCTTGATTACACTTGCGGTTTTTACCGGAAATTTGATTATGGGTGGGACTTCAGCACCCTGGACTATCGCCATGAGATCCGCGGGGAGGGGTATTCGGTCGCCGGAAGCGTCACCCTGGAAGAGCTTTCCGCTTTCGGGGTCGACATGGAGAAGGGTTTCTTGATGGGTGTTTTCAGGGCTGATTACCGTCCGGACGGTGAGGTCAACTGGTATTCGTTGAAACCGACGGATGACAGTCAGGCGGATTTTCACCAGCCCAAGGTGTTCTTCAAGGCCAAGGCCGACAAGGACGCTTTCTTCAAGATGAGGGGAGCTGTCTTGTCTGTTGAGGATCTCGAGTCCGCTCCATGGCCCAGGATCGCCCGCGAAAACGGGATCAACACGATCGGCACCCATGTTACGCCCTCGCAGGTGGCGGCTTTCATGGTTTCGGAGAAAGGCCGTTTTTTCGCCTCGGAGTGCGCCAGGCTTGGTATAGATGTGGAACACCAGCTCCACGCGATGGGAGACCTGCTCCCGAGAAGCCTGTTCGCCGAGGATTCCACGATGTTCAGGATGGACGCCGGGGGAAGGAGGGTGGCTGATTTCAACTGCTGCGCCCATTCCGGGAAGGCGTTGGAGATCATATCTTCCAAAGCCGCCGCCTTCGCCGAGGTGTTGCCGGCGACCAACCACAGGTATTATTACTGGTTGGATGATAACTCGGAGCCTTGTTTCTGCCCGCTTTGCCGGGAGTTCCCGGCGAGCGACCAGGCCCTTCTCATCGAGAACAAGATGCTTGAGGCCATCAGGAAAGTGGATCCGCAAGCGACCCTGGCCCATCTGGCCTATCAGAAGACCATGGAGCCGCCGGTGAAGGTCAAGCCTTCCGAGGGTATATTCCTTGAGTTCGCTCCCATAGAGAGGCAGTGGGACAGGCCTCTGTCTGATCCCGATGCCCCGGGCCGGAAAGGCAGGATGTCCCACAGGAGGGTGATGGAGTTGCTGGACGCCAACCTTGAGGTGTTCCCCTCCGAGACCGCTGTCGTCCTGGAATATTGGCTCGATGTGTCTATGGCAAGCGACTGGAGAAAGCCTGCGGTCGAGTTGCCATGGCATCTTGAAGTGTTTGTCCGCGACTTGGCGGTATACAAAAGCCGGGGAATCCGCGAGGTCACCTCTTTCGCGGTGTATATGGACTCTACGTATTTCAGCGATTTTCCCGGCGGAGAGTGCCTGAGGGATTACGGGACTGTTCTCGGATTGTACCGGTAAGAGGATTTTTAATATATTTGTAAACAGATTATTGTCGGTTCAGATGTTCACGAGACTTAAAGAAAGGATCCGGGATGTGAGACTGTCCATGAGGATGAAGCTGACTCTCAGCCTCATGGCGATTGCCGTAGCGCTTCTCGCCTCAAGCGTCATCTCTATTCTGGAGTACTCCAGGATGAGCCACTATGTCTCCGATTTGATGGCGGACAACATAAAAAGTGTTGGTGTGGCCCAAAAGCTGTCGGAGGTCAGTAGCCAGTACAACCTTGGTATCCTGGCCGTTATCGGGGACGAGGCGGTCAGCGCGCTTCCGGATTTCCATCAGGAGGAGTTCATGGCCCATTGCGACTCGTTGAGAAAGTCCCTTGTCTCGGACAAGATGCTTCCGCTCACGGATTCCGTGGTCTACGCTTACTCCGCCTACATGCTGACATCCATGGAGTTGAGTGATGTCCTGCTGTCGGACTTCATAGACACCAGGACATGGTATTTCGAGCGTCTCCAGCCTCAGTACAAAAGACTTAACGGTTACATCGGGAATCTGGACGACGCCATTTACGACGAGTTGAAGAAGAACTCCGAGACTTTCCAGAGGGGATTCTACCGCAGTATCATTCCAGGGGCCGTGGCGGTCGGAGTGGGCCTTCTCCTCATCCTTATGCTGTTGTTCTTCCTCCTGGTGTATTATGTCAATCCCCTTTACAAAATCCTGGAGGGGCTCAATAACTACAGGTCCTTCAACAAGAAGTACACGTATTCATTCGAGGGCGACGACCAGCTCGCGGAGCTCAATGACGGGATCACAGAGCTCGTCAGCGAGAACCAGCAGCTGCGCAAGCGCGTCACGGATTTGAGAAACAAGATCAAATGAATATCAAGGTGATATCCAGGAACGTGGGCTCCGCGCTGTTGGTCCGCGCGCTGTTCATGTTTTTTTCCATCCTGGTCTCTGTCTCCTATGGCAACGACAGCGCCTTGGCCGCTTTGATGATCAGTTTCACAATCACCTTCACTGTGGGTATTTTCCCGTTCATATTCGTGAGGCGCTCCAGGGAGATCTCCTTGAAGGACGGGTACATGATCATCGTCCTGTCCTGGCTTCTCTCCTTTATTTTCGGAATGCTCCCCTACGCCCTGTGGGGAGGCCCTTTCACTATTATAAACGCTTGGTTTGAAAGTGTTTCCGGTTTCACAACCACTGGCGCCTCCATCCTTGAGGACATAGAGTCGCTGCCTAACAGCCTCCTTTTCTGGCGGTCTTCCACCCACTTTATCGGCGGCTTGGGAGTCGTCGTCTTCCTCCTGCTCGTGATACCGGGCTCTTCCCAGATGAGGCTCCGGCTCACGAACCTCGAGCTCTCGTCCCTGTCGAAAAGCGAGTACAGGTCCGCGTCCAACAAGACTGTGTATATATTCACGATTGTGTATATGGGCATGTTGGTCGCCTCGTTTGTGGCCTACCTGCTCTGCGGGATGGGGCCTTTCGACGCCATCAACCATGCCATGAGCGTGACGGCCACGGGGGGATTCAGCACGAGGAACCTCTCGATCGGCTCCTTCGACTCAGTGGCGGTCGATCTTGTCACGATGTTCTTCATGTTGCTTTCCTC
>JAFVED010000019.1 GCA_017478125.1 Bacteroidales bacterium
GGGCCCATGATGGCGACGAACTCGCCGTCCTTGATCTCGAATGACACCTCATTGAGGGCTGTGGTCTCGATCTCTTCCGTCCGGAAGATCTTTGAAAGATTGGTGACTTTAATCATAACTGTTTAATTATTTAATTGTTATACTATTTATTTATCTATCATCATTTTTTCTGTCATCCTGAGCGTGGCGAAGGATCTATTCATTTTTCAAAGCGTTAACCGGGTTGGCGTTGGCGGCCCGCCAGCTTTGGAGAGTGACGATGGTCAGTGTAATCAACATGACTGCGATGAAAGAAACAACGAAGATCCAGACCGGAATGTTTGTCCTGAATGCGAATTGACTCATCCAACGGCGGCAGATGGCCAGGGCAATCGGAGCCGCTATCACGAAACCGACTGCGGAAATGATAACATATTTCTTATTGATCATCGACAGGATATCCTTGGCCGAAGCTCCGTTGACCTTCCGGATCGCCACCTCCTTCCTCATGAAGCGTGTGTCGAACCAGACTAGCCCTAGAATCCCTATCAGGGCTATGATCAGGGATAATAGAGACGAGTGTTCAATGAGACTCGTCTGAAGGATCTCCTTTTCGTACAGTTTCTCGATATCCTTGTCCAGGAATCCGGTCTCGATGTCTTCTTCGTCAATGTTACGGAGTTCGCTGTAGATCTTTCTGGATTTTTCCAGGATTCCTTTGACATCCGCCCCGGGCTGGACTCGGATCATCAATGAAGATGCGTTACACTTGTCATTGATGAAAAACACCATTGGCTGGTAGGAGTACTGAAGGGAACGGTTATGGAAATCTTTCAAGACTCCGATGATCTGGTTTGGTCCCGAATAATCGGAGATAGATTGACCGACACCATAGGACGGAACTGCCTCATGGAAAGATTCGTTGATTAGGGCGACATGGCTCTCTCCCGGCAAGGGAAGACGTCCTTCCACTACTGATAACTTGAAAAAGTCAGCGTATTCAGGCGACTCACACCTGTAACTATATCTTATGACCTCATCATTGACTCGAAGTTCCGAAGCGGAGGAAGTATGTTCCTGAATCGGAGACTCTCCTCTCGCGACCTCCACAACTCCGGGAATATCCCTTACCCTGTCCGCCACCTCGCTCATGGAACTGAAAAGGTGGCTTTTCATCACAAGAACAAGGTCATGGTCGAAGCCGAGCTTATTGTTGTTGACCATGTACGAAGTCTGGTGTCGCAGTGTCAGCCCTGTGATGATGAAAATGAAGGAGAGCACAAATTGCAGGACCAGTGTGACAGTCCTCAATCCTCCACCCCTGACTGTCATGAACAGGGTTCCTTTCAGAATCAAGGCTGGCTGGAACGAGGTACTGTAAAAAGCGGGAATGAGTCCCGAGATCAAAGTGATTGCCAAGGCGGCAGCACCTCCGAGACAGATGACAGGAATATTTTTCCTTGGAGAGAGGCTGCCGGAGAGGAATGTGATCCATGAAGTACCGTCGAGGGTTCTCATGACCAGGACTCCGAAGACAAATGCTGCTCCCACGATTCCTGCAGCTGCGAGAAGCTGTCTCATGACCAGGATCCTCCTCGAAGCGCCGAAGACTTTCCGGGTGTTGATGTCCCTGATCCTGAATGGGATGGATGCCATTGCGAAATTGATGTAATTGAATGTGGCGATGGCGAGGAACAGCAGGGCAATGCTCAAAAGGATATAGCACATCAGTTTGTTTCCTCCTGTCTTCTTCCTTGCGAATAGATCTTTGTCGATCATGAACCAGTACGGATGGATTCCTGAAAGCCGGAAATCTTTCTCGATGCCGTTCAAATTGACATTTCCAACCGCCTTCATGACCGCTTCTTTGTCAGCTTCGGGCTTTAACTTTACATAGCAGGTGTGAGGGTGACCGTTCGGCAGCTCCAAGTCAGTTTCTCCTTCGTGGATAAGAAAGCCGTTGACCATGCTTTCGTTATCCTTCCTGTCTTTGTAGATTCCGACGATCCTGCCCTCATTCCTCCTATCATATATGATGGTTTCACCAATAGGATTTCTGTCCGGATAATAGGTTTTTGCAGTTGACTCTGAGATCAGGACATCACCCTCTGTGGAGAAATCCTCTCTGCGTCATGTGAGAAGGTCGATGTTGAACACATCCACAACAGAAGTCTCGGTCACTCCGTAATCAATGCCCTTGAGAATGACATATTCCCCGGCATTGTCCTTGACCTTGATTCTCCCGAGCCTGTCATCTTTAGTGAAATAATAGTCACAGACAGCAGCGATGTCAGGTGAGCAATCCTTGATCAGCGGGATGGAAGGTCTTACGATGAACGAGGAGTATTTACCATCGTAAGGGGACGGAGCTTCTGCGATATAGACATCCTTCCCTCCATTGAACCTGTCGTAGCGGTAGTCCCACCAGACCTGGCTCATCAGAACCAGAAACACTGCGAACGCGATTCCCAGCCCGATGACATTCATCAGCGCCGGAACGTCCCTTGTCATCCTGAGCGTAGCGAAGGATCTATTCATTTTTCAAAGCGTTAACCGGGTTGGCGTTGGCGGCCCGCCAGCTCTGGAGCGTGACGACACCGAAGGTGACCGCCGCAACGAAGGCGAGGGCGGCTATGAATATCCACACCGGCACCGGGGCCTGATAGGCGAAGCCTTTCCGCCAATTGGTGATGATCAGATATGCCACAGGCGAGGCGATAAGGAAGCTTATTCCAGCCATAATCAAGTACTTCCGGTTTATCATCCTGAGAATGTCACTGACTGTGGCACCGCTAACCCGGCGAACGGCTATCCCTTTACGAAGGAACCTCGTCTCGAAGAACACCAGTCCTATAATCCCGATGATGGCGATAAGGAGGGCCACGAACGAGGCGATTGTGATCAGTTTGCCGAGCGACTGCTCATCTTTGTACATATTCTCTATCCACTCGTCCAGGTGCCGAACGGCCACCTGATCTTTCTCGCGGGAAGGGTCGAAGGCGCAGACCGTCTCTTGGATATATTTGGCGACCTCTTTGAAATCAGCCTCCGGAGTGGTCTTTACGTACATCACGCAGAAATTGCGCCACTGCGTCTTTCCCCAGACCAGGAACACCAGCGGATCCATAGGGTGCTGAAGGCTCTTGAAATTGAAGTCTTTCACGATTCCGATGATCGGGGTATTGTCCACATGCCCACCTACGAGGCTGCCTACGTGATACTGCGGAAAACTTTGGAAGAAGTTCTCGTTGGCAATGAAAGCTCCCGCCTCACTTTGGTTGTCTGACTCCTGGAAATCCCGTCCGTCAATGATCTGGAGGCCGAAAAACCTCAGGAAATCGTCAGTCACCGGAAGCACTTCCATAAAGATTTGCTTCCCGTCGTCTCCGGTGCTCCCCCAGCCCATCTTCGAATCGGACACGATCAGGTTGTCCGAGAACGTGACGTCCACGATGGACGGGTTTCGCAGCAGCTTGTCCTTCACGGCATTGTGCGCCTTGCCCGCATAATAGCCACACCAGACCTGAAGGATATTCTCTTTCGTGAATCCCATGTCCTTACGGATCATGAACTTGGTCTGGACAGAGACGTACAGGGCCATGATTATGAATATGAAAGACAGCACGAACTGGAGCGCCACCAGGACGTCTCTCAAGGCGCGTCCCTTGACGCTTGTCCCGTAGGAGCCCTTGAGTACCAATGCGGCAGGCTGCGAGGTGGAGTACATCGCCGGGGCTATCCCGGCCACGACAGCCGAGACCAAAGCCACGCAAAATGTCAGGACGAGTATTCCTGTGATGTCTTTAAGTTTCAGGGAATCAGAGACGTAGGATGCCCAGGATGTCCCCGACACAATGTGGACGGTCAGGCAGGCGACCCCAAAAGCCGCCAGGGCGATCAGCCCGGCTCGGGCGAGCTGGCGTCCAATGAGCGACCCTCTGCTCTCCCCGAGTACCTTGCGGGTGTTTATATTCTTGATCCTGAAAGGAATCTCGGCGAATGAGAAGTTTATGAAATTGATGACGGCAATTAGTATAAGCAAAATTGCGATGGCGGCCAAGGTGACTGTAATTGCTTTGTTGGCACCAGCTATACCCGCGCGCACGTCCCTTTCAAAGTGTGCTTCATGTAAGTTGCTCAAACGGAACCCTTTCCGGTAGTTAGCGATTTCTTCCTCCGAAGACCCTCCGAATAAATCCTGGGTCAGCGCATCCAGAATGGAGGATTCGGTTTCCCGGACTTGCGCGGGGTTATGCAGTTTGAGATAAGCCGTAAAAGACCATTCGTTACTTTCATGCAGGAGCCAGTCACCCATGTTCGAAATGATGCCATAGTGCATGGTGTAGTTCCGGGGAGTGTTCTTGAAAACCCCGACAACGCGGCATTGGTCGCCGTCTCCGGTTAAAAGCATTTTTCCCACCGCGCTCTCATCACCGAAAATCATTTTGGCAAAAGCTTCATTGAGGATGGCCGTTCCCGTGGTCGTGAATTCTTTTGCCGAACCCTCCACCCATTCAAAGGGAAAGACCGACAGCATGGTGCTGTCCACCTGAGCACAAGGAATGGTTATCGCCGATTCCTTGTCACCTTCTTTGTGAAAGACCTGCTGACTTGTCTCGTGCAGGGTTCCTACGGCCTCAATGTTCGGGCTGGCCGCGCGCGTCAGTTCGATGACAGGCCGGCAGATATGCATGCTGAAAAGACCGTCATCAATCCAGTTGTTCTCCAAGCGGAAAACCTGTTCATGTTCTTCGAAATTGGCATCGTAGGTCGTGTCCCATCGTACCTGCACCATCAGGATCATCGCCGCCGCCAGGGCGATCCCCATCCCGATGACATTGATCACCGTCGAAACTCCCGTATTCCTGAAAACTTTCATTCTTATTCTTTTGTCACGTTAATTAGAACACCAATACATCTGAGTCACCGTAAGTGTCGTAGCCTGAGGTGATGACCTTCTCGCCAGGTTCAAGACCTTCCAGAACCTCATAGTACTGAGGGTTCTGGCGTCCGATGCGGATCTCCCGCTTGACGGCCTTGTTGCCTTCCTTGTTCACGACATATATCCACTTTCCGCCGGTCTTCTGGTAGAAAGTCCCGCGGGGGATAATGACCGCCTCCTCGGGCTGGCCAAGCTGGAGGTTGAGGTAGTAGGTCTGGCCGCTGCGGATGTTGTCCGGCTGCTCGCCGTCGAACTTGAAGTCTGCCTTGAACTTCCCGTCACGAACCTCCGGGTAGACCTTCCGGATCGAGGTCGAATAAGTCTCTCCTTGGCGCTCAAACGTGGCCTCCAGGCCCGCCACAACCCGGTCGATGTAATGCTCATCTATCTGAGCCTCAACCTTGTAGATACCGACTGAATTGATCTGGCCGATCTTGGCGCCGCTGGCGATCGTCTGGCCCAGGACCACGTCCAGAAGACCAAGCTCGCCATCGATCGGAGCCTTCACGATAAGGTTCCCCTTGCGCTTGCGGATCATCTGCATGTTGAGGAGCATATTCTCAAGGCTCTCCTCCATCCTGTCGACCTGTGTGCCACGGTACAGACTGTCCTGGCGGGAACGCTCCCGGATCAGGTCATATTTCTTAAGCGAGAGCTCGTAGTCCTCCTTAGCCTTGAGGTAATCCTCACGGGCGATGAGCTTGTCCTCATAGAGGGCCTTCTGCTGCTCGTAAGCCCTGCGGAGTTTCTCCACATTGGTGCCGTACTCGAGCTCGTTCTGGCGCACGTCCAGTTTCTGCTGCTCCATCTGGATCTGTGTGTTACGGAGAATATTCTCTTTCTCAGCGAGTTCCGCCTCGGCGTTCAGGATCTGGAGATCCAGGTTGTCGTTGGAAAGAATGAGGATCGGATCCCCGGCCCTGACCTTGGAGCCTTCCTCGATGAGGATCGACTGCACCATTCCGCCCTCCTGGGGGGACAGCTGTATGGTGGTCATCGGCTGGACCCTTCCGCTGACGCGGATGTAGTCGTTGAACTCGCCTTTGACTGCCTGGCTCACGGTGAGGGTGTCCCTGTCCACCCGCAGGGTCTTGTTGTTGGGGCGGGCGATCAGGTAGATGATGAATATCCCCAGAAGGGCTCCCAGCCACCACGGCACTGCCTTCTTAGTGAAAGCCACCCTCCA
>JAFVED010000203.1 GCA_017478125.1 Bacteroidales bacterium
GTCCACAACCTTGACGCTCAGGGACTTGTCTCCATCGATTTAGACCTCGTTCCGCGCGAGGCGGAATTCCCCGTCCTCCAAGACGCGGGTGGTGCCGCAAGAAGACAGCATCGCCGCCAGGAAAAGGACGGCCGGGAACAATCGTGAGGTGGTTTTTGGCGCCATGATTCCACAAAAATAAAAAGAATATTAATATATTTGTTCATCATCATGCGGTTGATTTATGGGCGTGCCAGTCACAAATAGCGAGATCAAGTTCGTGAAGTCGCTTGAGTTGAAGAAAAACAGGGACTCCAGCGGCATGTTTGTCGTGGAAGGCGAGAAGATGGTCGATGAGGCCACGCGTTCCTCGTTCGGTATTCACAAGTGCTACCTGGCCTCCGAGATAGGGGTGAGCGCGATGTCAAGGATGACGCTTTTGTCCTCCCCCTCCCCTGCCTTGGCGGTGGTCAGGAAGCCGAAGGATCTGGTGATCGGGGACCTGTCGTATTTCTCGCTTCCGGACAGCGGGCTGTTCCTCGCGCTTGACGGGATCAGAGATCCGGGCAACCTGGGGACAATCATCAGGATCGCGGACTGGTTCGGGATCGACGCCGTGTTCGCCTCTGAGGACACTGTGGACATTTTCAACCCGAAGGTCGTGCAGGCCACGATGGGAGCCATATTCAGGGTGAGGTTCCACTATTGCGACATTCCGCGTCTGTGCCGTTTCATCACCCTTTCCGGCGGCGACGCGTACGGCACTTTCCTGGACGGCGGGAATATCTATTCCAAGGAGCTCAACACCGGAGAGAAGACCAAGGCTGTCATAGTCATCGGGAACGAGTCGAACGGTATCTCGCGGGAGGTGGCCGCCACCATCTCGGACAGGCTGTTTATCCCCTCGTACCCCGCGGATGTCAGGGGGTCTGAATCACTCAACGCGGCGGTGGCCACCGCGGTCACGGTCGCTGAATTCCGCCGCAGAATCAATCTCAAAGCTTGACATATACGATGAATGAGGAATCATTGATGCGCTCCAGGATCAGGAGAATCCTGATGATATGCAGCAACTACGACGCTTTCACCCTTGAGGCTGATGGCCGGATAGAAAGCCAGCTTGTCAGTGAGTACCGGGAGCTGAATCTCAGCAATCCCCCCACTTTCGTCTGGGCGAACTCTTCAGCCGAGGCCGCCGGGATACTCGGGGCCGATATGGAGATAGATATGATCGTCTGCATGTACAACGACAGGGACAAGGATGTTTTCGGATTCGCGGCCGACCTGCGGAGGAATGGCTCCAGCATCCCCTTCGTGATGCTGATCCACTACTCCAAGGCGGTCAGGCAGAGGATATTCGAGAATGACCAGTCCGGGATTGATTACGTGTTCAGCTGGCACGGCAACGCGGATCTTATCCTCGCCATCGTCAAGCTGATCGAGGATTCCGCCAACGCGGACAACGATGTCTTTGAGGTCGGGGTCAGGGTCATACTCCTGGTGGAGGACTCGGTGCGTTACTATTCCACGTATCTCCCTGAGCTGTACAAACTTCTGATCACTCAAAGCCGCGAGTTCCTCACGGAGTTCCTCAACGACGACCAGAAAAAATACCGGAAACGCTCCAGGCCGAAGATCCTTCTGGCCACATGCTATGAGGATGCTCTCGCCTATTTCGAGAAATACAAGGAGAACCTTATGGGGGTCATCTCGGATGTCGGCATGGTGATCCATAAAGGAGACGCGGTGAAATCCGAGAAACTGGACGCCGGACTGGATCTTGTCAGGATCATCCGCGGTTACGATCCCCTGATGCCCGTCCTGCTGCAGTCCTCCCAGGGCAGTTTGGCCAAAGTGGCCGATGAGCTTGGCGTGGGCTTCCTCAGGAAATTCTCACGGACTTTGTTCATGCAGCTCGGGGATTATCTCAAAGAGGAGTTCGGCTTCGGAGATTTCGTGTTCACGGACTCTTCCGGAACAGAGTATGGCAGGGCCTCCAGTCTCACTGAGCTCGGGAAGATAATCGGCGGGGTTCCGGATAAGGTCCTTGTGAGCAACACCTCCAGGAACATGTTCTCCAAGTGGCTCTATGCCAGGGGACTTTTCAATCTGGCGGAGACTTTCAGGGCTGAGCACCACACGGACGCCTCCGAGTTCAGGGCATTCCTTATGGATCAGATAGGCCGGTACCACAGGATGATCGGCCAGGGAGTCATCGCTGATTTCAAGGAAGACACCTACCAGGATTATTTCTGGTTCGCCAGGATCGGGGAGGGCTCGCTCGGAGGAAAGGCCAGAGGCCTGGCGTTCCTGAATCACCTTGTGATGAAGTATTCCTTGTCCGACAAGTATCCCGGAATGAGGGTCTCTATCCCCCGCACGGTCGTGGTCACGACTGAATGGTTTGACCGCTTTATCCTGGACAACGGCCTTCAGCACGTGATTGACTCGGAGCTCTCAGACGATGAGATTCTGTCAGAGTTCGTGGCCTCTATCCTGCCGGCCGGGCTGCTCAGGGAGCTGAAGGCTTTTGTCGCCACTGTGGACACGCCGGTCGCGGTGAGGTCCAGCTCCAAGCTGGAAGATAGTGATTATCAGCCGTTCGCTGGTGTGTACTCAACTTATATGTGTCCCCTTGTCGACAACAAGGACCGGATGCTCAGGGAGATCACAAAAGCCATCAAGAGCGTGTACGCGTCGACGTTTTTCGCCGGAAGCCGGGCTTATATCCAGGCCAGCGGCAACCTTATCGGCGAGGAGAAAATGGCGATCATTATCCAGAGCATCTGCGGTACACGGCACGGGGATGACTACTATCCGATGCTGTCCGGGGTCGCCAGGTCCCTGAACGCTTATCCTATAGGCAACGAGAAGGCTTCGGACGGGGTCATGAACGTTGCCTTCGGCCTTGGCAAGACGGTTGTCGACGGCGGAAGGTCGCTCAGGGTCAACCCTAAATCTACCAAGAAGATACTGCAGCTCTCCTCCCCTGCCCTCGCCATGAGGGACACACAGGCTGAGATGTATGTCCTTGACACGAGGCCGGGCGCTTTCAAGATATCCAGGAATGACGGGATAAACCTCCGCAGGATCCCAGTTCCGGACGCTTTGGAGTCTTTCGACCGTCCGGAGCTCGTGGTATCCACTTATGTCGCCCAGGATGACATGATGAGACCTGGCATGAGCGTCCGCGGCCCGCGCGTCGTGTCTTTTGACGGGATTTTCCAGTACGACCGGTTCCCTCTGGCTGATGCGGTGTCGGATATTATGGGGATATGCAAGAATGAGCTCATGTCCGAGGTTGAGATAGAGTTCGCCCTTGATCCGCTGCCTGGGACTTCCGGCCGCGAGGCTGTCCTGGAACTTCTCCAGGTAAGGCCTGTGTCGGAGATATCATCTTATCAGCCAGGTGTTTCCGCGGAGTCCACATTGAGCCTGTCCCATGTGCTCGCGAGCAGTGTCGAGGCTCTGGGCACTGGTGTTTTTGGCGAGTCCTCGCGGATTGTCGCCATCCTTCCCGGAGTGTTCGACAAAATGAGAACGGAGGAGATGGCCCGGGAAATCTCCCAAATCAATGCCAGGATGGCCTCCGGCAATCTCACGTATTTCCTTGTGGGGCCTGGCCGCTGGGGCTCGTCTATTCCGACACTTGGCGTCCCGGTCAACTGGACTGACATATCCGCTGCCAGGATGGTCGTGGAATACGGTATGGACGGTTTCAGGATCGAACCCAGCCAAGGGACGCATTTCTTCCAGAATATCACATCCCTCGGGGTAGGTTACCTTTCCGTCGACGAGTTCGCCGGATCCGGAAATATTGATTTCGAGGCGCTTGACTCTCTTGAGGTGGAGTACGAGGGTGTGTTTGCCAAGGTGTATAAAGTCGAGGGGCTCACCGGGTATATAGACAGGAACACCGGCAAAGCTGTCATAGGGTACTGACCGTATGGGTAAAACAATTGTTTATCAGATACTTCCAAGGCTCTGGGGGAATCTCGCCGACAATCCTGTCCCAGGAGGAAGCCTTGAGCTAAACGGCTGCGGCAAGTTCAGCGGCGTTGATGTCAGGACCCTGGAATGGCTGAGGGATGAGATGAGGGTGACACACGTGTGGTACACAGGTGTCATCCGGCACGCCACAACCGAGGCTTTCGATGGCTGTCCAGCTTCTTCCGGGGCTGTGGTCAAGGGATTGGCCGGATCGCCATACGCTATCACCGACTATTTTGATGTCAACCCTTATCTTGCTGACGATCCGACTGATAGGATGGGCGAGTTTGAGCTATTGTTGAAGCGTACCCATGATTCTGGCCTGAAAGCTGTGATCGATTTTGTGCCTAACCATGTGTCACGGGATTACGGCAAGGTCGGCCTTGTTCGCGATGCGGCGGGCGGAACGCTCGGAAGAAATGACGACGTGTCTTTCCATTGGTCTCCTGACAATGATTTCTACTACTATCCCGGCCAGTCTCTTGTCCTTCCTTCGGGCGGAAGGTA
>JAFVED010000204.1 GCA_017478125.1 Bacteroidales bacterium
ACAACAAATATGTGAAAAATGTCGCGCCAGAGACGATCAAGGAATATGAGCACTCATATTCCGGAACGATGATGTGGTACATCACCTGGTACAGGATTGAGAAGGGGGAAGACGGCAAACCGCGGCTCCTGTATTCCAAAGACTGCAATCCGGAGATAACGATCTACAAGTGCCCCGACGACGCTCTTGCCAAGATCGACGGGTTCGTCAGGGAGCATAAGCTCTGGAAGCTGGAGAACTCCTATACTCCTAAGTTTGAGGTACTTGACGGATACATGTGGCACACCCACATAGGTTACGAAGACGGTTCGATCTCGACCGGTGGCTCCAATGCCTGGCCACCGGCCAAGCTCCAGGCCGGACTCGCCGCCATCGAATCATATATCCAGTCCATAATCGACTCCGCCACCCCCTCCGACATCCTCGGCACCACCTCCCACCCGCTCGACCGCTGATCCAAGCTGCCGGCGGCGGTCCCTGAGCGGTAGTTCGGCTCCGCTCACTAACCGTGGTTCGGCGGCGGTCCCTGAGCGAAGTCGAAGGATCTCACCGGCATTAGGAGAATGGCACGATATTTAGTACTTTTGTGCTTCGGTTAATTACGAAGAACATGAATACCAAGTCAATCATAGCGGCCGCCGCGGCAATAATCCTGAGCGGCACCGCATTCGGGCAGTCCCAGAGCTTCAAATTAGGGCAGTGGACAGAGATCCAGAACTCCATCCTAAAGGAACTCAACCGTTCCTACGTGGACTCACTCCCCGTGGACCGGATAGAAAGAGCCGGCATCAACGCGATGCTGGAGGCCCTCGACCCTTACACGATCTATATACCGGAAGAGGAAAACGAGGACCTTCAGATGATGGTCAGCAAAAGCTATGGCGGTATCGGAGCGATCATCTACAAGCCTGACCAGAACGGGAACGTCATCATCAATGAACCATACAAGAACTCACCAGCCGAGAAGTACGGCTTGAGGTGTGGCGACGAGATCATGGAGATCGACGGACAGACAACCCATGGGCTGACCAGCCAGCAAGCGTCCGACAAAATGAAGGGGAAGCCCGGCACCACCGTGAGGTTCAAGGTCAAGAAAGTCCACACCGGAGAAATCGTGGACATCGACATCACAAGGGAAAGGATTCATCTTCCGGACGTTGAATATTACGGGATGCTCGATTCCGAGACAGGATACATCTACCAGAGCGGCTTCACGGAGAATGTCTCCGGAGAGATCAGGAACGCTGTAATGGACCTCAAGAAGCAGGGCATGAAGAAGCTGGTTCTTGACCTGAGAGGCAACGGTGGCGGACTGATGAGCGAGGCTGTCAACATTGTCTCCCTTTTCGTTCCCAAAGGCTCGCTCGTAGTGTCCTCAAAAGGCAAGGGATCAGGCGAGCAGCAGTACAAAACGACCTCGGAACCCATTGACACTGAGCTTCCTCTGATTGTCATGGTAGATGGTGGATCCGCTTCCTCCTCCGAAATCGTCACAGGAGCCCTGCAGGATCTCGACAGAGCGACGGTTATGGGCACCAGAACCTATGGCAAAGGCCTCGTCCAGAC
>JAFVED010000205.1 GCA_017478125.1 Bacteroidales bacterium
CTCAAAAGATAGTCCTCCACCCCGATGATATTGACAGCGGCGACCTTGCCCCCGTCAACGATGAACTTCAAAGTACCGGCGTATTTATGGGTCACCTTACGCTCCCAATGGAAATCCACACCGATTGTCACGCCGCGCAAGATGAAAGATGGCTCCGCGAAAAGAGTCGCCTCGGTCCGAGCCTCGAAAAAGAGCTCGTCATAGAGCGCCCCGTTATAAGATATTTTCCCTTCTTTATACGAGACCTTCTGGGGTCCAGCGCCGTCAGAAATGATCTCGAACTCAATCTCTTCCGAAGCCATAATCCCCACCTCCAAGGTGGATTGGGTTCTGGTCAGTCTCCAGACAATCTCCTGATCGGCCTCTTTGGGCAAGGTTATCTCCGACACCATCCCGCCCAACAAAGAGGAATCCAGTTTATCGAAGTCCTCTTCCCGTGTGGTGATGAATACGCCGCCCATGTCCGCGCAGCCGGGGCTCATGTATAGATGGTCAGGAGCCTCGGAGGCATAATGATGGGAGCGGTGTTTCTCGCGGAATATGACCGTGGAACGGAACTCGCCTCCGGAACGCCATGAAATCACATTTATCCTGGGCTCCGAGTCGCCTTCCACCAGAGGAGCGCAATCCAGGAGCCTGTAGAAGAGCTTTGTCATGGATTTCGCGGTCGAGGCCCGCAGGACATAGATGCCGTTGGCATATTCCTCATAATGATAAAGCCGGGCCTCTTTTACTGAAGTAAGGTATCTGATCTCCGGCCCAGGGGAATCCAACGACCTCTCAAGCCTCTCCACCAAAGGCATATACCCCTTGGGACAAGCCTGGAAGTGGAGATGATCCGGCGCCGAGGCTCCGCATTTCGGTCCGTTATAGAAACATACCATATCCCCGTTCCGGCTGACAAAATCAAGCATGTCCTGATACCTCTTCCAGATTGACTGCGGGACGTGTCCGGCGCTGGAGATTACAAGATGCCGCGGAAAAATCGGGAAAGGGTTCAAGGTGATACGGTATTTCTTCCCCTTCCGCCCCTCAAATTCCATGTCATACTGCTCGGGGGGACGGTTCTCCGGACAAAGGAAACAAGGTCTGGCAGCGATGGAGGCAGGATCAAGAGCGGCCTCGGATGAGATCTTCCGGCACGGATTAAACTGCACGGTCACCTCCAATCCGCAGACGCTCAATGTCTTTGTCCTCACGGCTTTCAGGTCACGGTAGTTCTTTGCCGCCATAGGCCAGACCGAGAGCTGGTCCCCAATGAATTTGTCTATCTCCGATCCCATCACAGAAGAGACAGAAGGGTTTCCTTGAACATGGAGAACTCATGCTCGAAATTCGGAGTGAAGACGCCCTTGCCCAAAGATGAGACAATCTCTTCCATTGTCCAATAGCGGCATTCGGAGACCTCCTCGTTGGCTACACCGATCCTGAAATCACCAACCGCGGCGAAAACATTCACCAACTCCTTCTCCTTGGAACTCTCCCAAAGATAAGTCCTCAGGTAGATCGGATTGAAAGCGCTGAAAGACAGTTCCTCATACGCTTCCCGGTACAAAGCCACCTCAAGAAGTTCCCCATATCCTACATGGCCACCTACGGCGGTGTCCCATTTTCCGGGCAGGAGCTCCTTGGACATGGATCTCCTCTGGAGGAAAAGCTCCGCCGAGCGGTTTATTATATGAAGGTGAACGACAGGATGCAACAACTTGACTCCCGAGTGGACCAGCTTTCTGGGTGTCTGTCCAATCACAAGACCATTCTCTTCCACAACCGGGAGCATCTCGTCTCCTGCCACGGGCCGCAATCCCGGCTTTTCCGAGTTCGGAAGCGGGAGCAATGGGGCCGGATCGACAGGATATATCAATTCAAACATCTGGCTATCAATAGTTAATAATCCTCAGTTCCTCTTCGGAATACAGGATCTTGTCAACGAGATCAGGAGCGATTCTGGCAAATGCCATGAACAGTCCCAAAAACAGTATCACCGACGCTACCGCGCAAAGGACAGCGACAAGCCATTTATTTCTCCTTACAGGTGCCTTAACCACCACATCGTCAGACAAAGCGTCCTGAAGATCATTGACCACAGCTGAGACCTCCTCCGGGGTCTCCTCGTGAGTCTTGAGAGAAACCGGCTCAAGACCGAAGCCATAAGGATATATGTCCAGGTCCTCGTCCGCGATGAAGAAAAAAGCGTTCTCCCTGGTCGCCCTCAAGCGGCCAAGCCCGGGAAGAACCACAAGTTTCCTGGACTGGAGGGTCTCCTTGAGGCCTGAGATGAACTCGCCGACAATCCCGGCGGCCTGGGACTTGTCTATCCCGTTTGTCCGCGAATAGAAATCCACAAGCAGGGTGTCTCCCTCCTGCCAACGCTGACGGAACGACAGGCGCCGATAGGGAGGATTGATGGTGTAACCTTTGTCGGAAAAAGAGGATGGCATCAACTCGGAGACGAACGTTCCCAGTCCAGGCAACGTAACTTCATCATTGTCAAGAACCAAATCCTTGACTATGTCGGAAAAGAGGTCGATGTCCATCTCCTTGACTGAAATTATAATCACAAATATAGTCAAAAAAACACACAAAAATATTTGGAGAAATGTCTTTTTGTTGTACCTTTGCAATCCCGAAAGGGAACCAACCTTCCTCAATAGCTCAGTTGGTTAGAGCACCTGACTGTTAATCAGGGGGTCGTAGGTTCAAGTCCTACTTGGGGAGCAAAAAAAAGAAAGACTTGGAATCCGCTAACATTGAGGATTTTAGGTCTTTCTTCTATTTTGGGATTGGTCCCACTATATCTTTCAGGATCAGCGCATATCCCTCAGGCGGACATCGATCCCGGAGAGCCTTCCGGGGATAGGTGATATGTCTGTCTGGCTGAAATGATAGGGAATCAGCACCTTTGGCTTGAATGCCAGGGCGGCGGCGACACACTGGTCGACGGTCATGGTGAAAGGCTGGTTGACCGGCAGGAAAGCCACGTCAATATCCTTCAGGTCAGCCATTTCCGGGACATCCTCGGTGTCTCCGGCCACATATACCCGAAGTCCGTCAATGGTCAGGACATAGCCATTGCCATTGCCTTTGGGATGGAATTTCTCCCTGCCGGGAGTGGTATTGTAGGCAGGGACAGCCTCAACCGAGATCCCAGCGGCAAGAGTCCTGCTGTCGCCATTGGCGAGAACCTCTCCCCTGCCGATCCTCTCGCGGCTGGTCCCGTTCAGGAACAACCTGGTTTTCTCTCCGGTCAGCACGGCCAGAGTCGAGTCCTCAAGGTGGTCAGGGTGCTCGTGGGTCACGAATATGATGTCAGCCTCGGGAAACTCCTGGGCATAATCCGTCGGCTTGCCGTATCCCCCGACCGGATCGAACTGTATCGATAGACCGCCATAGCGGATCTCAAGCGAGCCGTGCTTGATCAAAGTTATGTCCACAGGCTTGCCGGAAGCTGTTCTGAAGCGCTCCACCTCATATTTGGTGACTTCTTTGCCGGCTTCGGTCCAGGCGAGATAGCCCCCGTCCAGGTTAAAAACTCTGTAACCAGCCTTACCGAGCGCTTTTGCCGCCTCAGAAGCCCTTTTTCCGCTACGGCAGTAGATGTACAGGGGAGCTGACTTGTCATAATGAGCCGACACATTGCCGACGAAGAGGGAATCGTACCAATCGAAGTTGGCGGCTCCCTTCAGATGCCCTTGGGCGTATTCATCAGGGGTGCGGACATCCACAAGAGCGACACTCGTGAAATCCTCGGTCCGGGAAGAGAACGACTCGACATCAAGATTACTTACAGAGGCTCCGCAGGAAAAGAGCCCGAACAGGGAAAACGCCATAGCGATAGGGATTAACTTACTCATACTCATTCTATTCATCTTTTCGGTTCATATTAAGCAAAGGGATCTCCAGCTTCAATGTTATGTTCCGCCCCGGATTGTGTATCCCCACATATTTCAGACGGCTGAGGTGATCAAAATAGACCTCATCAGTAAGGTTGTCCGCTATCAGGCTCACTGTCGCCAGTCTTTTTCCTCTGTTCACTATGTCCGTAGCGGCGGAGGCCCCGACCAACACACATCCCTCTGTCATCGTCTCTGTCCCCGGAAGAAAATGATCCTGGCGGAACCTTCGGTCGATACGCAAAGATATATAATTATTATTCAATAATTTCCCATCATGGGTTATTTCCCACTTGACCTCTCCGGCTATCCTTGGGGCAGGGATGAGAGGAAGATCCTCACCACCGGAGGTGCCGCGCGTGTATGAATAGGATACACCCAAGTGGAGACTGTGAACCGGATGATAATCCACAGAGGCCTCCACCCCCCAGAGGAGGGCCTTGCCGGAGGTGTAGGCATAGACATCCATTCCGTCGATCACTTTCCCGACCCTGCCCGCGTAGATGTAATTCTCAATACTGTTGCGGAACAACGCCACAGTCAGGAAGAAATGCCTCGTGGTAAGGTCAGCTCCCAGATCTCCTTGGAGGCTGAACTCCGGGTTGAGCGAAGAATCTCCTATCTCATAACGCAGGGTACCTTCATGGACACCATTGGATGCCAGCTCACTCAGGTTCGGCGCCCTGAAGCCGCGGGCCAAATTGGCCCTGACATTCATATTGCCGAATGGCGAGTAAACAGCCCCGAGGCTGCCGGTCAAACCCTGGAAACCGCGGCTGAAATCCTCGAACTTTCCTTCAAGATAATTGCTGTGGAGGTTCCGGACATCTCCCCTGAGGCCTCCTGAGAAGTGGACTTTACCAAATCCCTTGGAGGCTGTCGCGAACAGGCCCGCGTCAAAAAGGGTATATGCCGGGATCAAGGTCTCCTCCCCCAGATTGGCGCTTTCCTGGATCATACCTCCGATCCCCGTGGACAAACGCCACCCGCTGACATCTCCTGAAATGTATTTCACATCATAATTGAGAGTGTTGAGCTTGAAGTCAAGCTCAACGTCGTCCGTTGACTCCTCATACTCCTGTCTCCTGTTCTGCTGGATGCCTAATATCGCCTTGATCCTGCCTTCTCCGACACGGATGGAATTATCCAGGGCGGCCTTGTAGTGCCTAACTTGCTGGAAAGGAAGTTCCAAGGCATATCCGGTCGGACCGGCCAGTTCCCCGTCTTCAAAGCCATCTATCATCCCGGGAGTCAGATGGTAATAGCCCAAGATAAGGCGGGAGAATCCCCATTTACGGTTGGTACCGACTTTTCCTCCCAGGGCTCTCTCACGGAACTGGGAACCTGGAACAAGTCCCTCGGAGGCGTTACGGAAAGAGTGGGCATATTTGTCGCTGAAACGCAGGTCCCACACAAGGCCGGAGGAGTTGCCGGAGTGATACACGCTATAGCCGGCCAGTCCGCTATTACTCTGGTACTCACTTGACAGCCCCGCCGAGAAATATCCCGGAGGCAAATTAGGTTCGGGATGGAATATGATGACACCAGCGAGGGCATCTGAACCGTACATCAGGCTGGCTGGACCCTTTATGATCTCAACATTATGGACTCCGTTACCGTCCACCTCGATCCCGTGCTCGTCTCCCCACTGCTGGCCCTCCTGACGGATGCCGTCCGAGATCACCACCACGCGGTTGTAGCCCAAGCCCCGGATAACGGGCTTCGATATTCCAGAACCAGTGGTGACTTGGCTCACACCTGGTTCCCTCGAGATCGCGTCAATGATATTGCTGGAAGACACGGCTCTCAACTCCTTGAAATCCAACAGGCTTACAGCCGAGGAAGTCTCACCGAGCCGACTCTCGCCCGTCAACCAGGTGACGACCGACTCATTCAGGCGCAGATGTCGCGAGAACACATCTGTCGAGTCCTGGGCTGACATAGAGACAGCCCAGGAAAGGACGCACAGGATAAGAGATGATGTGAACCTCCCCAAACGCATGACGCGAATTTACGAAAAAACTATTTCAGCTTTTTCCGTAAGTCCGTATGGTCAGGATAGCTTTTGAGAATCTTGTCGCCCAGCTCGGCGCGGCGACGCTCATAGTACTCGTGGCGGGCCGGATTCTCCGGGAACCAGCCGCGCAGCACTCTCATCTCCTGGGAAAGGATCTCATGGATACCCCAGAAGCAGGAGAAAGCGAACGCGGCTATAATGGTCGAGAGAACCATATTCTCGACAAACAGGGAAATGACGCTGAGAATGATTCCCGCGGCGCAGAACACCATCCAGCTCCTTTTCCCCCAGTAATATTCCATCTTTATTGTTATGGGATGGCAGATCCCGATGATTAGGAATACTGACACTCCTACTATTATTCCGTTGAAATTCATTGGTTTGTATTTATTAATTTCTGATATGCGAGCCTCTCGTCTCCCGACTCGAGGTAGATTATGCCGCAATAAGTGAACCCGTGCTTGGAGATATTGTGACGCATGATCGAATTGTCCCGATGGGTGTCAATCCGTATGTTAGGATCCCTCGAGAGACAGAATTCCATGATGTCCGAGAAAACCCCATGGACACCAGGATAGCTGGCGATCCGGTGGATGACATGATACGGTGTGGTGTCGTCCAACCACTTTCCTCCATCGATATGGGAATAAGTGGGTTCAGGAGACGGGAGGAAAGCGAAATAGCCAACGACTTGGCCTTCCTCCTCCAACACAAAGCCGCCGGACTTATGGATATCGGCGAGGATCACCTCGCGGGTTGGATACCCATCCGACCACTGGCACATGTTTCCATCGGAACGCATGATACCCTTAGCGGCCTCCAGGACGGGCATTATCCCGTCCAGGTCCGCCGCTGTCGCTTCCCTTATGATCTTACCCCCGCGAGGCATAGACCACAAATATAGCGATTATAATGAATTAATGAACTCAACAACCGCCTCGCGGTCTTCTTTTGAGAGATTATAGAACTTCTCGGTCGTCTCGTAGGCGTCACTTTTTTTGCTGTAGCCATGCCACATTATAGCCTCGATGACGTTCCTCGCCCTGCAGTCGTGGATCCTGTCGTCGGACCCGGTGTTAGCCCTGGATAGTCCCCTGCCCCAAAGAGGAGTGGTACGGCACCAGCTCCCGTGGATCCCGTTCTTCATGAACAGGCGATGCTGGATCATGTCGGAATAAGGATATATCTTCTGGTCGCGGTACCTCGGAAGCTGCTTTCCCTTGGTGATCGCCGGCGCCCAGTAGTTGTCGTCCTTGGTATCCCAGGAGGCTCTGTGGCAAGTGGCGCATCCGATCCTGTTGAACACTTCCTTTCCTTTCTGGACTTCAGGACGATTGAGGTTCCTCGCCCTGGGGATGGATAGTCCCCTATGCCAGACAAGGAAGTTATAGTATTGGTCGTCACCCATTTCCGGCGAGAAATTATGCCACTTGTTATTGAACTGGTCAGTGGAGGGATCCAGCAGGTTAAGGACCGCCTCAGCTATTCCCTCATCAGTCCCGTCCGCATAGTAAGGGGACGAGGGATCCGCCTTGATCGCCGCGATGACAGAGGGAGTCTCGGACATCGCTTTCGCCCAAGCTTTAGTGGTATAAAGGAAATGACGGTCCCCGCGGCTGACATTAGTGATGTTCCAGATAGCGTAGGCACCGGCGCCGTCCTGAAGAGAAGCGCGCGTCATGGCGTACGTGAACCTCTTGAGCTTCTTTGTGCCTTCGGGAGCGGGTGTGCCGTCCGCGAACTGCCCTTCCGCCAAGGTATACCATGCCGTCGGGGCGAAATCGCCAGCATCCTTATCCCAGAAAGCCGGATTGAGCTCTGTGTAAGGAGCTTCCGCGATATATTGCTCCCTGATGCTCTCTTCGGGGATCGCGTCAAGCAGACCTGAGCCGATGATTCCGATGGTCGATTCCAGGCGGAAAGCCACGGGGCCGGTCTGGTAGGGGGTCGGATTTGTGTTGAAAGCGTCCTCGGGGATATAAAGCTCAGGGTAAATCAGCTCATAAGTCTCACCGTCCGGGAAAGCCATCGGAAGCCCGCTCTCCATAGAGGTGACCTTCAGCCAACTGAGAGAGATCTTGTCCTCGTCAATTGGAGGAAGGAACGGCGCCACAGCCTTTGTCTGGGGCATTCCTGTCACCTCAGCGACATAGGGGCCATCATCGCCGTCGGCTCCGTCCGACGGATGATAAACGACGAGAAGATAACCGTTGCCGAAACCCGCTTTATACTCCTTCTGCCACTTCCCGTGGCCATATCCGGGATGGCAATCCAGGCAAGAAGAACGGACATAGGCGGGACCCAGACCCTTGAAAGGCTCCGTGTTCTGGGTGAACCTGCGCTCGAAAGCCGCCTCACCCATGTTGAACTCCATCTCAAGCCCCTGGGCTATCACAGACGGGGTCTCATCCTCGTAACATCCCTCGGTGACGTTGTCGGTGGTACCAAGCATACCGCCAGGATACCATTCCGAGGCCTCAAAATTACCCACAGCCTGACCAACATACTTGGCGTCAGGTTCCCTTTTCAGAGACGGATCATCTCCACCATCATGGCACGCTGCCATAATGGTGGAGACGATCACCAGCAAGACCAGTCTTATTGCTTTACGATCCATTGAGCGGCCTTGTTAAGTTCCTCATCCAAAGAGTTCACGGCATCCATGGCTGTCTGGACAGAAGAATCGGTGTAGATGTCCACGAAGGCACCTTTCGCCTGGCAACTCCTCAAAGCTGACAAGGAGCTCTCGAGAGCCTTCTGTATGTCTGACGCTCCACTGTAATTGTGGTTGCCAAGATAAGTCATTATGGACTTGGAGGAAGGTGAGGTGGCTCCCGCTCCCCCGTAGATCGAGTACTGGATGCTCAGGATATTGTCAATAAAGTCCTGGAAGGATTTTTTGCTGTAAGGAGACTCAATGTAGTTGACATCCTCGCCGGAATGGGCGTTGCCCATCTTGACATTAGCCACCTCGTTGCAGATATTGGAACATCCCGCGACAAGGATGGAGGCCAAAGTCTCCTGCCAGGTGGAATAGGTGCTTCCAACCTCGGCAGCCCCAAGCATATTCTCTCCGTAGGTTTTATCGGAACCGGTCAGGGTCACGGCCACCTCCAACTCCTCACAGCGGTCAGCATAAGAGGCAGGGGCGTCCGGATTCCAGGACACGATAAGACGGAAGCAGTTGTCCCTCAAATCTCCCGCCACAGCCGCGGCGTAGATGAGCTCCTGCTCTCCGGTAACAGTCTTGCCTGAGAAGGCGGAATGATCCTCATTAGAACGCAGAGCCTCGACGCTACGGTTTTTGCCATCCCTGAAGAGGACGAACTCAATTCCATGGAAACCAAGAAGTTCCGCTCCGAGTTTAGCTGCGGCGTAAGCGATCCCGTCCTCACCCTCGAGGGCGGCCACCTGCTCGGCGTTGGAAAGGGAAGTGGCGAGAGCCTCCACATCCAAAGGCCATGTGTCTATATGCGGGTCAATTCCAAAATCGGTAGCCGCTCCATAAAGGAACGCCTCCGACTCCTCCCAACTCTGACGCGCCTGGAGGAACTTCGCGCAAATGGCGTCAATCTCTCCCTGTGTCAGGGCAGCGACTCCCTTGTCAGCGGCGGCGGCAAGCAGGTTATACAAATCAGCGCTCTCTTTGGCCAAGTCGCTATAAGTGGAGTAAACAACTTGCGGAACATATTGCTCCACAATCTCTTTCATTTCCTTTTCCTCTGCGGAGAGTCCTTCTTTGGTTTCATCTTTCTGGCAAGCGGCGAGGCTGGATACAGCGACCGCGGCAGCCAATGTCATTCTGAAAATCTTTCTCATCATTTTATAGTTTTACTGAATTATCTGTTGAAAAAACCCTGATATGCTATCCCTATAGAGACAGAGGGCTCGTTGTTGAACTGGCTCTTGAAGAAACGGTGGGAATACTCAGCTTTCACGGCGATCTGGGGAACCGGTAGCCAGTTGAGCCCGACCGTAGCGATATGCCGCGCGGTATATTCATATTCCTGCTGTCCGGAGGCGGGAATATATGAGTCGTACCAGTCGTACCTTCCGAACATGAATACCTTCCCGTCCGCCCCGTCATTGAACAGCCGCAGGACATTGTACCCTGCCTCAACACCGGCGGCCATGGCGTTTTGCCCCACCGGGGTTTTCTTGTAAGGAGCATTGTTGGAAGTCAGGTTTCGCTTCACCGTGCTGACGGTAACGGCGTCCCCCACATAACCATAGTCGGCGTTGCCCCGGACAATCAGGTTATCGGACTTATAGGCGAAGTCAAAGGCGCCGATAGCCGTCGTTCCTTTTATCTCACCATAACGGGTGTCCCGCATGTCATTGGGGAAGGAGTTATGCATACTGTTCCCGAAATAACCGCTCAGACCGAGACGAAGATTCTTGATCGAGGAGTTATCGACTCTCGCGACGAAGCCGTAATTATTGGCTACCTTGAACTCGTACGGAGAACCCGCGCCATGCTTGACGAAATTGTCCCTGTCAAACATAAATGCGTCGAGACCGGCGATCACCTGAGCCTCATATCTCCATTTACCGGCCTCTCCCCAGAGGCTTATACCCGTGTCATGCCATGTCGAGGGCAAGATCGTGTATTCGCCCTCCGGGCGATATACGGTGAAGAAATTCAACGGCTCGTGGGCATTGTTCAGACCTCCCACAGGCACGACAATGTGTCCCATGCGGACATTGATGGCCCTTGAGAATGATTTCTGGATCCAGAATTGCTCAAGCTCGACCTCTCCGCCCTTCTCAATCTCTGTCTCCCATTCCCCGGCCTCGGTGTATTCTTTCTCGACGGAAGATCCTGTTCCGGTGTGCTCGAACTCGATCTCACTCTGCATTGTCCATCCCTTTCCGAAGTCATAACCAAGGTAAATCACGGCATGGGGAATGTCAAAACGCCCATGGCTCTTGTCGTTCTTGTAATTATCGGGGTGGGAATACCTGTAGACATTGTCGCTGTAAAAATGTCTGCTCAACGCCACTTCTCCGTAACCTCCTACAACAAGACGGCCGCCATTCTCCTGCGCGCCGGCCGCGGATGCCATCAGAAGGCCCGCAATGAATACTATAAACCTGTTTCTCATTTTCAGACGCGAATTTCCGCTTTTCCGGATTGAAACGCAATCCCAATTAATCGCTATATTACGGCAATAAACACTATATTTGTGACTATGTTGCTAAATGATTCAAGGCCCCACTATGACATTCTGGACGGTCTGCGGGGGGTCGCCGCGCTGATTGTGATTGTATACCACGTGTTCGAGCTTATGCCCGGAACCCCTGTGCCACACGGTTATCTAGCTGTGGATTTCTTCTTTATCCTGTCCGGTTTCGTGATCGGATACGCTTATGATGGGAGATGGGGAGAAATGACCACCGCAGGTTTCTTCAAGCGCCGGCTCATCAGGTTGCATCCTATGGTCGTCGCCGGAGCCGTCTTAGGAGCCTTAACCTTCCTTATACAGGGAGGTGTCCGGTGGGACGGGAGCAAAGCAGGAACAGGTTGGGTCATGCTGGCCACACTTTGCGCCATGCTTATGATCCCGGCAGCCCCGGGGATGTCGCGGGAAGTACGCGGCAACGGCGAGATGTTCCCCCTCAATGGTCCATCCTGGTCACTTTTCTTCGAATACATAGGTAATATCCTATACGCCCTCCTTCTGCGCAGGCTTCCCAAATGGGCACTTGCTGTCATTTGCGCCGTCTCAGGAGTCCTTCTGGCCTGGATCGCCGCCCGGGACGGATTTCTGGGAGTGGGCTGGTCCTTCATTGACGGCGGATTCCTGGCGGGGATGGTACGGATGCTTTTCCCCTACTCCGCCGGAATGCTGATGGCGAGGGTGCTCAAGCCCGCTAAAGTCCGTAAGACATTTATTTTCTGCGGATTGACTCTGATGGCAGTCGCCATCATACCGGCCATTGGGGGACAGGCATGGAGAAACGGTCTCTTCGAGGCTTTTTGTGTGACCGCGGTGTTTCCATGCCTGGTCTGGCTGGGAGCGTCTGACAGTTCTTACGGCGAAAGGACCAAAGCCGTCTGCTCTTTCCTCGGGGACCTGTCCTATCCTTTATATATGGTCCATTACCCCGTTTTCTACCTGTTTTATCACCATATCGGTTTCGACGGGAACGGAGTCTCAAAAACATTCGCCGAAGTCTGGCCGGCAGCCTTGGTGACAGTGGCCGTCAGCCTGACATTGGCCATTTTATCCATGAGATTCTACGACCGTCCTGTCCGGAAATACCTGTCCAGCAAATAATCACATGATCATGAGAAGATACTTGACCGTCTGCGTGGCCACATGTCTGCTTGCCGCCGCGCCCCTTTTCTCCCAATCATCCAACTTCATAGAAAAAGCGAAGTATTTCCTCCAGACGGAACAGATGCCTGACGCATCGAAATTCCTCCCGGACTATCCCGCCTTCGGCAGTGAGTTGTTCTTAGGCGACAGCATTGTCTACGAGGCCGGCAAACGACTGCGGGATACCGCCCGCGGCAGCGTGGCGGTAGAAGATGCGAGCACCTCCATCCGCCACATTCTCAAGAGGTTCTCTCCAGCTATGGGAGTCGAGATGACTCCAGAGACTTTCCCTAAGCTGGCCAGTCTAGTGTACAGGAGCAACGCCACGGCGCGCCTTTCGATCACCTACGCCAAGGATTATTATCACCGTATGCGTCCTTACCAGTATTTCAACGAGCCCACTCCGATCCCGGAGGAGGAAGCCAAAGACGATCTCACATCTTACCCCTCGGGTCATACTATCCGCTTCTGGACAGCTGCCCTGGTCCTCGCGGCCCTGGATCCGGACCACCAGGAAGAGATTTTGAAAACAGGTTACGAGTGCGGCCAAAGCCGCACGATAGTCGGCTACCACTACCAGTCAGATGTCGACGCGGCCAGGCTGGCCGCCAGCGCCGCTTATGCGCGGATGAGCGTGGATCCGGGGTGGCGTAAAGCCTTCAGGAAAGCCAGGAAGGAATTCAGACGGAAGACGGGAGCGAGCCTATAGCCCAAAGAAAGGCCTTTGCGGTACGGAGGTCGGCATCCTTGAAATGGTTGCCGGGGTTCCATTCCAGGGTGCAGTCTATTCCCTGTCCCGAGAGCAGCCCGGCTTGTTCCCTCACGCGTGCCCCGACCGTCGCCATCACCTTGTTCCGGGTTTTTTCTTCAGCGTCGCCGAGACTCAGGTATATCCGTCCGGCCAGCGGCCTGTTGTTCCTGGCGAAGTCCATCCACCCGGGGTACCAGACCAAGGGCGAGGCGGCCGCCACGGCGGCGAACCGCTCACTGACGTAGCCGGCCCAGAGGGCGAACAAGGCGGCAAGGGAATATCCCCCGACAATCACGGGGAGCCCACCCAAGAAGGGATTGGCTTGAGCCAGATACGGAAGCAATTCGTCTTCAATAAAATCCAGGGTCCCGGAAGCTCCTTCTCCGAAAGGTTCCTTCCCAAACACCGGAGCAGCCTTCCAAGGTGCCAGCTCGTTGTTCCAGTCCCGCACAATGAAAGTCACGAGGGCGAAAGGACGCGCGGAGTTCTCGGCGAGACACCTGGTCTCCCTGTCGAGAAATGCCAGATCGTTCTCATCAACCGGCTCGACGAGAATGACTTCAGGAGCCTCAGCGCTCAACAGGAGGCAACTCCTGCCCGACAGCATGAATTCTTCCTTTCTCACTCCGAAACCAGTGACATTCACCTCATCAGTCAGTCCGGGCCTTTCTACCATTGACGAGAAAACGGTATGAAGACCAAAGAAGCATCGGACCAAGGCCACTGTAAAAAGACGCGGTGAACTCAGGAGGGACTCCCATGAACTTGAGCGCCATTCCGAGGCACATCATAAAAGCAATAAGGATCCACCCTCTTAAAGGGAAAGTCTGCCAGAAAGATGCCTTCCCCGGCAGACTCGCTATCCTGGCCGAATATTTGTCAGCGATTCTGCGGAACATAAAGAAAAAACCCAGCAGGACGCAAAGGGTAATGATAAGCAGCCACCACAGCTTGGATGGATTCATCGCAGAGTAGGCCCCGATACCTTTGACGGTGATAATCACTCCTGGAATGCCCCAGATCACGGCGGCAATCATATACAGATACTTCTTGTTCATAAATGCTAGGAGATATTTGTCTCACGGACAAAGATACATCTTTTTACAGAACTGGCGCAATGTCTCACGGAAATAGCGGTATAGGTGCAAAAAGTAGTTGGTGATATCCTGCAAAACCCTGCCGGAATCTGCGCTTTCCGGATTCGGTGTGAAAAGGAGCCAGCCCCCCGGCTTTCCGAATGATGGTCACTCTCCCTGCTGAATCTGGAAAATTTGCTTCTGACGCTCAATTTCCCTTTTCAGTTCTTCTTCAGAGGGAAGATAGGTCAGGTACTTCGCAGCAAAGAGCTGTGGATTCTCATGCAGGACGGAGTATTTAGCGATGTCCTTACTGGTCTCGGTGCATAGGATGAGGCCAATGGTAGGATTGTCCCCGGCTGTGCGCTTAAGGTCATCGTACATCCGCACATACATATCCATCTGACCGACATCCTGATGGGTTATCTTTGTAGTCTTGAGGTCTATAAGCAAAAATGCCTTGAGCAGGTAGTTGTAAAAGACGAGGTCGATATAGAAATCTCCGACATCAGTGGAAATATGCTGCTGCCGGGCAACAAAGGCATAGCCCTTGCCAAGTTCAAGAAGGAATTTCTGGATGTGGGTAAGGATCGCGCTCTCCAATTTGGATTCGGAAAAGTCAATATTGCTTGAAAGCCCAAGGAACTCTGCCACCACCGGATTCTTGATGAATTCTTGCTTGTCGGCTTGGAGTTTAGCAGTCTTTTCTTTCATTTCCTGCACGACAGGCTCCTTGTGCTGGGACTGAAGAAGGCGATAATAGTATTGAGACCCGATGTTGCGGTCGAGGGTGCGGACACTCCAGGATTGGGAGGAGGCTTCCTGTAGATACCACTCACGAGCTTTCTCGTCTGTCACACCCAGAAGTGTGCGGACATGAGACCACGTAAGATTTTGCACACGCGTTTGCAAAATCTCTATATCATTGAAAGTCAAATAAAAGAGACGATAATAGGCCAAATTTCTTGTGCTGAATCCTTTTCCGAGTCTCTCCGTAAGTTCTTGGGAGAGTACTTTTATGAGCCGTGTGCCATATTCCGCTCTCTGTTCACCATGCTGTTCCTCTTCCACGATTCTCTGCCCAATGCGCCAATAGGTGTCAAGCATGGACGTATTGATAGCATTATAGGCAGATTCTCTTCCTTTGCGGATAATTGTCAAAACATCTGCAACAAGTGTCAACTCATTGTTGTTGATTGCCATTATGGAATCGTTCTTCGTCATACGTCGATATTTGTGCAAAATTACTCATTTCAAGAGAGAAAGGCAAACCGAATCGGTCTGCCGTTTTCGCTTTGTTGCCGGGAGAAAGGCGCTTTATTGAAGACCTCGCTCGGCTTTGAACTTCCGCATCGTCCGGAGGATACTTTCCTTCTGAAATGGCTCGTCCTTGCTCATCTTGGATGGCGCAGGAGGTGCATCGTGCTTTCCTTCAATCTTTGCGGCAAGATCGTCCATGTCCTTCTGGATCTTTTGGTTGGTGATTCTGGCATAGAGTTGGGTGGTCTGGATGTTCGTGTGACCGAGCATCTTGGAGACGCTCTCAATGGGAACGCCGTTTTCAAGGGTAACCGTCGTGGCAAAGGTATGCCTTGCACAATGGAACGAGATATCCTTGTCAATGTCGCATATGGCGATGATCTCCTTGATGTAGTCGTTCATCTTCTGGTTGCTCATAACCGGGAATACCCGATCGTCCTTTCCTTTCCCGGTGTACTTCTCCAATATCATGAGAGGAATATCCAGCAGTGGAACGGTGACCGGAGTCTTGGTCTTCTGGCGTTTCTTCACAATCCAAAGCCGTCCGTCTGCCTTCTCCACAATCTCTTTGAAGGTGAGCTGTTTGATGTCGATGTAGGCAAGGCCTGTGTAGCAGGAGAAGATAAAGAGGTCGCGCACCGTCTCCAGCCGTTTGGAGGTGAATTCCTTATTATACACCGTCTCCAGCTCGTCCTTGGTGAGGTAGTTCCTGTCAACGGTATCCAGCTTGAGCCTCAGGCTTCCGAAGGGGTTCTTGTTCACCCATCCCTTGTCCCTTGCCATGTGGTACACAGAGGCGAAGCGGTGCATGAACTTGACTGCGGTGTTGTTCTGGTTCCCCTTGTTGATGCGGAGCCAGACGAAGAGCTTCTCCAAGAAGGTCTTGTCGATGTCGGCAATGGGGTACTCCTTGCACTTGTACTCATCCCAGAGGAATTCCTGCACTCTGTCCCGTGTGACCCGGTAAAGGAAGAAGCTCTCCTTGCCGTAACCTTCGGTTATGGTCATGCGCTCGTAATCCCGGAGGAAGATTTCGAAGAGTTCCATCACCCCGTTGCTTCGCTCATCGAGGGAGAAGAGGTTGTTCTTCAGTTTGGCGGCAGTGACCACCTCTCCCCGGTATATGAGGTCGCTGTAGTTGCGTTTGATGGTCGATTTGAAATCAACGAGCTTCTCGTTGATGGCCTTCTCCTCCTTCGTCTGACCCATTGTGCGGTATTCCAAGGGGAGCCAGCGATCCGGTAGGATGGACTGCTGGGTGGAGAAGTGGATCATCTGTCCGTTGACCGTGATTCGGGCAAGGATGGGGGCCGTACCGTCGGCCTTGCACTTGCCTTTCTGGATGACGAAGATCACCGAGAAGGTGGAGTTCGTCTGCTTCATTTGTCCTTTTGCCATGTCTGTCTATCTTTAAGCGTTACAAAGTTACGTTACTATATCTGTTTGACGCTCAAAGAGGTAGAGACAATGAAAGACAAAATCAGAGACAATGAGAGACAGGTTACAAGGATGTCTCTCGGTGGTTACATAAGGGTTACACGGCTTTGTCTCGGAATGTCTTGCCACCCATTTTGTGGGGGCTGTGTGGCCGATGTAGGGAGAGACAAAAAAGGACAAAATTCGGGAAGGTTACACGGCGATGGGGATTCGAACCTTGACAAATAATCCGACCTTTTGACAATTCCGGGACTGGCGGTTTTCTCGTAACCAATCCGGAAGAATGGCCGTAACCAGATACAAAAAAGAGCATCAAAAATTACTTAAAACTTTGATACTCAATTCTTTACGGCGGAGGCGGAGGGATTCGAACCCCCGGTACGTTGCCGTACAACAGTTTTCAAGACTGCCGCCATC
>JAFVED010000206.1 GCA_017478125.1 Bacteroidales bacterium
ACCGTAGCTAAGAACACTTACGAGAAAGGTTTGACTTACGCCTACCGCGACCGCAAGGCGAAGAAGCGCGATTTCCGCGCCCTGTGGATCCAGAGAATCAACGCCGCCGCTCGTCAGTACGGGATCACTTATTCCCAGTTCATGGGCAAGCTCGCGAAGCAGAACGTCGGTCTCAACCGCAAGGTTCTCGCCGACCTCGCCATGAACAATCCCCAGGCATTTGAGGCTATCGTCAATTCCGTCAAATAGTTCTGAGATTCCGAAGTGAGTTTGAAAGCCTTATACCACAACAAATGGGTCAGAATGTCTTTCTGGGCCATACTCTACACGTTGTGGGTGGCGTGGCTTGGAAACTGGTGGTGGATACTCGGCCTTATAGTCATTTTTGACCTCCATATCACCAAAAAAGTGAGATGGCTGTTCTGGAAGAAAGACTATAAGGAAGGTGAGAAACACAACGTGTGGCTCGATTGGCTTGACGCCATTATTTTCGCCACTGTTGTCGTCACGTTCATCAACATTTTCTTCTTCCAGGCTTTCAAGATTCCTTCCTCGTCGATGGAAAGCTCCCTTTACACGGGGGATCATCTTTTCGTCAGCAAGCTCGCTTACGGCCCCAAGGTGCCGCAGACACCGCTCACGATCCCTTTCACCCACAACGTGATATTCGGGAAAGAGTCGTATTCGACCCTTATACAGAATAAATACCGTCGCCTCAAGGGCCTCGGCCATGTCAAGAGAGGTGATTATGTGGTGTTCAACTTCCCTCACGGGGACACGGTCCTTACCCGCTTCCCGTCGGAAGATTACTACACTTGGGTCCGCAATGCCGGAAGAGATTACACAATAGCGAACGGGGGACCCCTGATAGTCCGTCCAATGGACAAGGAAGACCACTATGTCAAGAGGTGCGTGGCTGTTGCCGGCGACACTCTCTCAGTGCGTGACGGCCTTGTCTGGATTAACGGGGAGATGCAGGAGGTTTATCCCGGAGTCCAACTGACCTACAAGGTCGTCACCAACGGCCAGAAGATCAACGCCAGGACTGTCGGGAAACTTGGCCTGAACATCTCGGAGCTTTTGTATGATCCTGATCTTCCCGGCTACCCGGCGATGCCTTTGACCGCCTCCATGCTTGATGAGGTTAAAGGTTTTTCCGCGGTGGAGAGCGTGGAGCCGAACCTGGATGTGTTTCCGCCGGATTTCCCGGATTCCTATCTCAGTATCTTCCCTTTCACGGAAGATTCGAGGTGGACAAGGGATAATTTCGGGCCGCTTTGGATCCCGTCCAAGGGGGCAACGGTGGGTCTGAGCATCTCCAACCTGCCTCTATATGAGAGGATTATCACCTCTTATGAGGGCCACGAGTTGAGGGTCGGTGGTGACGGGAGCATATTCATTGACGGGGAGAGAGTGTCGAGCTACACTTTCGGGCAGGACTATTATTTCATGATGGGGGACAACAGGCACAACTCCCTTGATTCGCGGTACTTTGGCTTTGTCCCTGAGGATCATGTGGTCGGGAAGCCGTCCGTCGTGTGGCTGTCAACCGACAGCGGCAGGAAGTTCCCCAACAGCATAAGGTGGCGCAGATTCTTTAAAATTGTTTAGGAAAAGGGGCTAACCTCTTGCGATTCTGGATTTTTTAAGCGAAATTTGCGACCCCAATTTATTTTGAATCAATAAAAAAGTAAGATATCATGGCAAAAGTTTGTCAAATCACTGGACGGAAGAGGATGATCGGCTGCAATGTCGCTCATTCGAAGCTTCACACCAAGCGTGACTTCTCCCTCAACCTCAAGACCAAGAAGTTCTGGTCGGAGGAGGAGCAGAGGTTCATTACTCTCAAAGTCTCCACCAAGGGCATGAGGACCATCGAGAAGAAGGGTCTTGACGCCGCCCTCAAGGAGGCTCAGGAAAAAGGATATGTTGGCCTTGTCTAAAAAATCATTGAACTATGGCAAAGAAAACCAAAGACGCCAGGGTGCAGGTCATACTCGAGTGCACTGAGCAGAAAGCGAGCGGAGTCCCCGGGATTTCCAGGTACGTCACTACCAAGAACAAGAAGAACACTCCCGACCGTCTGGAGCGCAAGAAATACAATCCTTACCTCCATAGGGTAACAGTCCACCGCGAAATCAAATAAGGAGATTAAGTTATGGCAAAGAAAGCAGTCGCTACATTCGCCGCCAAGGCTGGCGCCAAGAGCATGGTGAAGTGCATCCGTATGGACAAGTCTCCCAAGACGGGCGCTTATTTCTTCACTGAGCAGCTTGTGGAAGCTGAGAAGACCAAGGAATTCTTCGACGGCAAGAAATAATCGTCGCGGAAATATATCCGGAGCGGGCGTTATGAGACGTCCGCTCTTTTTATTTACCCTGTTTTTATGTATATTTGTGGGTTTACAAATTGATTGTCATGGGACTGTTCGACAAGGGTGTTAAAAAGACGAAAGAGGGGTTCTTCCAGAGGCTCTCCAGGGCTGTCGTCGGCAAATCCAGGGTGGATGATGAGGTGCTGGACGCCATTGAGGAGGCTCTTGTGGCCTCTGACATGGGTGTGGACACGACACTGAAAATAGTCGACAGTCTTGAGGAGAGAGTCGGGAGAGACAAGTACATGTCCATGGATGAGCTTGTGGGCATGCTCCGTGACGAGATCGGAAAGCTCCTGGATGTCGAGGGCGAGTCCTCGCCGTCGGAGCCGTTTGATCTCGGGAAAAAGCCTCTGGTGGTTATGGTCGTCGGAGTCAACGGAGTCGGGAAGACAACAACGATCGGAAAGCTTGCCGCCAGGTACAAGTCCATGGGAAAGAATGTGATTGTCGGCGCCGCGGACACTTTCAGGGCGGCCGCTGTTGACCAGCTTGTGATCTGGGCTGAGAGGGCCGGGGTGGACATCGTTAAGCAAGGGATGGGGGCTGATCCGGCCTCTGTCGCCTTCGACACGGTGAAATCCGCGGTGGCTAAGTCCGCTGATGTCGTACTGGTCGACACGGCCGGAAGGCTGCATAACAGGGTTGACCTTATGAATGAGCTCACGAAGATCCGTAATGTCATGCGCAAGGTGATCCCGGACGCACCGCACGAGGTGTTGCTTGTGCTCGATGCCTCGACTGGACAGAATGCTTTCCAGCAGGCGAAGGAATTCTCCCGGGCGACAGACATCAGTTCCCTGGCTGTCACCAAGCTGGACGGTACCGCTAAGGGTGGTGTCGTGATCGGGATAGTCGACCAGCTGAAAGTCCCTGTCAAGTTCATCGGGATCGGAGAAGGTGTCGACGACCTCAAAGTGTTTGACAAGAAAGAGTTCGTGGACTCGCTGTTTTCGAAGGAAGATATTGATAAATAAATAATTATGAAGCTCTCTTACAATTGGCTGAAAGATTATCTCGAGTTTGACCTCTCTGCGGAGCGCGTCGCTGAGGCGATGACTGACATAGGTATCGAGGTCGACTCAGTGGAGGAACAGGAGGAGATTCCCGGCGGACTCGCCGGTGTTGTCGTGGCTGAAGTCCTGGAGTGCGTGCCACATCCGGATTCCGACCATCTCCATGTCACAAAAGTGAATGACGGAAGCGGGGATCCTGTTACCGTGGTTTGCGGCGCTCCGAATGTGGCGGCTGGCCAGAAGGTTCTTTTTGCCCGCATCGGGACGGTTCTTCCCGGTGATTTCAAAATAAAGAAGTCGAAAATCCGCGGGGTGGAGTCTTTCGGGATGATTTGCGCTGAGGATGAGCTTGGAATAGGAGAGGATCACGCCGGCATCATGGTTCTTCCCGATGACGCCGTTGTGGGTACTCCGGCCAAAGACTTTCTCCATCTCAAGACCGAGGCTATAGTCGAATATGAGATCACTGCCAACAGGGTGGATGCCTCGTCACATGTTGGCGTGGCCCGTGACCTGTACGCGTGGATGCGGCTGAATGATATTCCTTGCTCATTCAGGTACCCCTCGGTAGAGGATTGGAAAGAGGGTGAGGGGACTGCCGTTCCGATCGATGTCCAGGATCCTTCCGCCGCTCCGCGGTATTGCGGTATCACTATCAAGGGGGTCAAGGTCGGCCCTTCTCCCGAATGGCTGCGGAAGCGGCTGCTTGCCATTGGCCTGCGTCCGATCGACAATGTGGTAGATGTGTCCAATTTCATCCTCTGGGAGCTCGGGCAGCCTCTCCATACTTTTGACGCTGATAAGATCAGCGGCGGGAAGGTTGTCGTGAGAAGGGCCATGGAAGGCGAGAGGCTCGTCACTCTGGACGAGACGGAACGAAAGCTTTCCGCGGAGGATATCGTTATCGCCGACCAGAACGGCCCGATGTGCATAGCCGGTGTTTTCGGCGGGATAGACTCTGGCGTGACGGAATCCACCACCAGCGTGTTCATCGAGAGCGCCTATTTCGATCCTGGTTCCATCCGCAGGACTTCCAAGAGGCATACTCTCCAGACAGACGCTTCTTTCCGTTTCGAGCGGGGATGTGATCCGGGGATCACCGCTTACGCTTGCAAACGCGCCGCTCTTCTCATAAAGGAACTCGCCGGAGGCGAGATCGTGGGAGGGATGGAGGAATTCTATCCTGAGAAGATTGAGAAGAAGGTCATTGACCTTGATTATGACCGTATCGAGAGGTTTATCGGCAAGAATATCGGCCATGACACCATAGAGAGGATACTTACTTTCCTCGCTTATGATTTCATAGAGAGGAGACCGGCTGGAGCCAAGGTCGCCGCTCCCTCCTATATGGTTGATGTCGAGAGGGAATGCGATGTCATCGAGGAGATCCTGAGGATCTACGGGTACAACAATATCGATCTTCCCAGGCATATGAAAATGTCGGTGGGAGCGACTCCTTCTCCCGATCCGGAGGCAGTACGTAACGGTATCTCCAACTTCCTGGCCGCCAACGGTTTTGTCGAGATGATGAACAACTCTCTCACAAAGTCGTCGTATTACAAAGGGCTGGAGACCTTCCCCGAGGAGAGATGTGCCTCGATCGTGAATCCTCTCAGCTCAGACCTTAATGTGATGAGGCAGACTCTCATCTTCAACGGGCTGGAGGTCATGGCCTACAACATCAACCGTCAGGTCTCTTCCATGAAGCTGTTCGAGTACGGCTCCGTGTACAGTCGTGATCCTCAAGGAGATGGCAAGACCCTGGCTTCTTACGGCGAGCACCAGGCGTTTTCCATGTTTATAACCGGTACTTTCGAGAAGTCATGGAATATCCAGCCGGGCAAGAGCAGTTTCTTCGAACTCAAGGGTTATCTCGAACTCCTCCTGAGACGTTTCGGGGCTGATCTGTACCAGATGGAGACCACTCCGGCGCCTGCCGATATATTCAGCGAGGGAGTGTGCTACGCTCTTCCGGGCAGCCATCTTCCGCTCGCCGTAGTCGGTACTGTTCTGCCGTCCTTGGCCAGGAAATTCGATGTCAAGCAGGCGGCTTTCGCGGCGGAGATCAATTGGAATACACTTTTCAAGCTTGTCAAGAGGGACAAGGTGGCTTTCAGGGAGCTTCCCAAGTTCCCTGAGGTGCGCAGGGATCTCGCTTTGCTGCTCGATGAGAATGTGAGTTTCTCCGACCTCTACCGCAGTTCGTTCAAGGCGGCGAGAAAGCTTCTCAAGAGCGTCACGCTGTTTGATGTTTACAGAGGAGAGAAGATTCCTGCCGGCAAGAAGCAGTATGCCCTCGGCTTCGTCCTTCAGGATCAGGAGAAAACCCTGACTGACGCTGATGTGGAGAAGATAATGGGCAGACTCTTGTCCACTTTCACCGGAGAGTACGGGGCGACTTTGAGATAGTATGGTCAGGAAGGGTCACGGGCTGTCTTATGTGGCCGCGGCTTTGGTCGTGGCTCTAATGTCATGCTCCAAGGGCCCTGAGGTGATCCCCAAGCGTCAGATGGAAAAGATCTACCGGGAGATGTTCCTGGCGGATCAGTGGCTGACAGAGAACCATGAGAGGAGAGCCATGGCTGACACCACATGGTTCTATGCCCCTGTTTTCGAGAAGTATGGATATGATATCGAAGACTACAGGGCGAGTGTGGACTATTACCTCTCGGATCCTAAACGGTATGCCGAGATGATCGGAAGGGTGGCGAAAAGCTTGGAAGAGGATGCCTCGGCGATCAACAGGTCGATACGTCAGCAAGAGAAGATCCGCCACCGCGCCGATTCGATAGCGAAAGCCATGAAGGCTTACAGGGCTGATGACATCGTGTATTACGGGGACATTTTCTATGTCAATTCGATGACCGACAGGATTGATATCCGTAAAAACAACAAGGGCGTTTATTTCCCGGTTCCGGTGGTGGAAGACACTGTCTTTCATGGCCCGGAACTCATTATAAAAGATTCCGCCACGGTCGCTCCAGCGGCTGCGGTGGCTGACACAAAACCGGTTCCATGGCGAGATTAGCTGCTGAGTACATATATACCCTTGACCGTCCCGGACCGATCCATAACGGTTACGTGGAGTATTCTCCCGATGGAGTCGTGACTTCGGTCGGGGAGTGCGGGAATCCTGACGGGGAGGAGATATTCCTTGAGGGAGCCATTGTCCCCGGATTTGTCAACACCCATTGCCACATTGAGCTGTCTTATATGTGGAAGCTCTTCCGCAAGGGGACTGGGATGGCCGGGTTTATCGACCAGATCAACGCCCTGCGGGACACCAAGCCCCTTGATGAGAAGATAGCGGACATCCGTCATTGGATGGAGGTCATGTGGGAGCGCGGGGTCTCCGCTATGGCAGACATCAGCAACTGTGACGATTCTTTCGCCGTAAAGCGCGAGTCACCTATGTACACAAGGACTTTCCTGGAGGTTTTCGGTACTGAGCCGGAAGACTGCGGATCAGTGATGGAGGGGGTGATGAGGTTGAAGGAAAAGGCTGACAGGATGGGTCTGGATGCCTCTCCGGCACCTCACGCTTGCTATACTATGAGTCCGGCGCTCCTCACGGCTGTCTCTGCCGAAGGGTTGAGATCGGGTTTCCTTTCCTACCACTCTGAGGAGACAGAGGAGGAAGAGGACATGATACGGTACGGGCGGGGAGCCATGTGGGACAACCGCAAATCCGCCGGGATGAGCGTTCCTCCTGTGACCGGGAAGTCCTCCCTCTTGTATTTCATCGACAGGCTCAAGGAGGCTCATCCGGCTCCTTTTGACGAGCATATCCTGCTCGTGCATGAGGTTTGTATGGACCAGGAGGGAATTGATGCGGTGAAGGCTGTGATGAGGCATCCCTACATAGCTCTTTGTCCTTGTTCTAATTTGTTTATTCACAATTCTTTGCCTCCTGTCGACCTGATGCGTCGCAACGGTCTTGGAATCACCATCGGGACCGATTCCCTCTCAAGTAACGATGATTTGGACATTGTAAGGGAGCTATATTGTCTGCAAGGCGTGTCTGCGGACTTGTCTTTGGGAGAGATGCTTGGCTGGGCTTGTCTGAATGGGGCGGAGTTTCTCGGGAAAGACGATACCCTCGGCTCGATAGAGACAGGCAAGTGTCCCGGGCTGGTGTTTATCGACAACCTTGGCCCCGATGGCCGTCTCACGGCCGGAAGCGCCTCATATAGATTGATATAGGCTTATGATGAGAGAAGAGATAGTCTTTGGCCCTATCCATTCCAGGAGATTAGGCTCTTCCTTGGGAATCAATCTGCTTCCTGAGAGAGGGAAGCTGTGCAATTTCGATTGCGTGTATTGCGAGTGCGGGTGGAACAAGGACGGTAGAGGTGACAAGACGATCCCGGACGCCTCAAGACTGAGAAGGGCCTTGTCCGCTAAATTGGAAGAGTGTGCCGCCGGAGGTGTGGGGATCGACTCAATAACTTTCTCAGGAGATGGTGAGCCTACATTGAATCCGGCGTTCCCGGAGATTATAGATATTACTATCGAGTTGAGGGATAAGTATTTCCCTAAAGCTTTGGTCTCGGTCCTTACAAATGCCACAAGGATTGGTCGCCAGGATGTTTTCGAGGCCCTGAAGAAGGTTGATAATCCCATCCTGAAGTTGGACGCTCCGACGGACGAGCTCGCCGCCAGGATCAACCAGCCTCAAGGGGAGTATCATGTGGCGGAAGTGGTGGAATCCATGAGGAGGTTCGAGGGGGATTTCGTATTGCAGACGATGTTCCTCCGCTCCAGGGATTTTGACTCGTCCTCTCCGGAGGTTCTCGAGGGGTGGATGAGGATAGTGAAGGATTTGAGGCCGAGAGAGGTCATGGTCTACACTTTGGACCGCGAGGCCCCGGCCGCGGGCTTGGAGAAGTTCACGGTCGAGGAGATGGAATCTCTGACTCGGCCGCTCGCGGATTTCGGGATCAAAGTCCAGGTGCGGGGGTAAGAATCAGTATTTTAAAATAAACAATATGATGGGTTCACTAGTAGAGAGATATGGTTACACTCCAGATGAGGAGGCAATCGGAAAGAGGCTTGACGCTATCGCCGCCAATATTGACAATGTGACAACTCCCGGGATTCTGAGGGATTGCATGTCCATCATGGATCTCACGACTTTGCGTACAGAGGACACCCCGGCTTCCGTGGCGAAGCTTGTCGGCAAGGTCAATTCTTTCCGCCGGGATTTTCCGGCTTACCCGCTGCCGGCTTCCGTGTGCGTTTTCTCCAATCTCGCCTCTGTGGTGAAAGAGAACCTCAGTGACGATAGTGTCCATGTGACCGCGGTGTCGGGATGCTTTCCCACCTCCCAGAGCTTCATCGAGGTCAAGGTCAAGGAGTGTGAGATGGCTGTTGAGGCCGGTGCGGATGAGATAGATATTGTCTTGGCCCTCAATTCTTTCATGACGGGAGACTATGCTCAGGCAAGGTCTGAGATCAAGGCCATGAGGCAGGCTGTCGACTCTGCAGCTTCCGCTCTTGGGAAGAAAGTCGTGTTGAAGGTGATCCTTGAGACCGGACTTCTTGTCACCCCTGAGAGAATAGCCGAGGCCTCTTTCCTCGCCATGGAAGAGGGAGCGGACTTCATCAAGACATCCACGGGTAAGGTCAGTGTGAACGCCACCCCTGTAGCCGCTTTCATTATGTGTGAGTGTATCAAGGCCTTCCACGCCAAGACAGGCCGTAAGGTCGGCTTCAAAGCGGCCGGAGGAATATCCACGGCAAAGGATGCTGTCGGCTACTATTCCATAGTGAAGACACTTCTCGGCAACGATTGGCTTGACAAGAGTCTCTTCAGGTTCGGTGTCAGCCGCCTGGCCAACTCGCTCATGTCGGCGATAGAGGGCAAAACGGTCGTATATTTTTAGGGTTTTTTCCGTTCTTTTTTTGGACGAATAGTGTATTTTAACGCCGCGCGGCGGCGTTTTTTTGTTTTATCCGTTGAATGTTTCATCCAACGGATAAACACCCGTACCTTTGCCCGTGTAACTAAACTTTTAAATTATGAAATGGTTCATTAGACTATTGTTGCCCGCGCTGGTGCTGGCGTCGTGTGACAAGGAAGCGGGGACTCCTCTGACGGAGGATCCCGGAAGCACAGGAGAAAGGGTTGTGGCGTTGTCTCATGGGGCGATGGAACTCGGACAGAGGCTTGATAATCCGTATTCCCGGGCGAATATGGCCAAGGCCGTATCGAGAGTCTATCCCACGAGGTCGGAAGTGGATGTGCCGGCGAACTTTCTCTATGTCAGGTTTTTGCCGAAGTCCGATGATGATTTTGTGACTTTGATGGATCTTGGCGCCGAGTTGTTCGACCATCCTCTAGACAGGGAGATTCTCGTGGATGGAGACTACTATCACGATCCTTCTGTTCCGGAGGAGGAGATCTCATGGCAATATGCCGTGGTGCCAGTTGATTTCCGGTTTCCCGACGGCATTGAGAGAGAAACTCTCGAGGAATGTTTTATCCCGGAGGAAGGCGTTGTCACCAGGGGATTTGAGGATGTGGACTGGGATTCCGTCGAGGAATGCTCCTTCAGGTCAACCGGCAACGGAGACTTGCTGCGGGTCCAGACAAGGGCGAAAGCCAAGACAAGGCCATCTGGAAAGATAACGATCAAGGATGAGAAACTCAAGAAGACTGTAGGTGTGTCCGGAGTCAAGATAGTGGCTAACGTCTTTGTCAAGGTCTCCACGACCTACACTGATGCCCAGGGCAATTACTCCTTCCCGGCCAAGTTCTCCGCGAAGCCCAAATACAGCCTTTGTTTCCAGAACAAGCTCGGTTTCACGATCGGCATGAACCTCGTTCTTGTTCCTGCCTCTGTCTCGACACTCGGCAAGAACGATCCTGATGGGGTCGATCTGACCATTGACAGCAAGTCGGACAAGACTCTGTTCCGGAGATGCGCGGTGAATAATGCCGCGTATGACCACTATCAAAGATGCCCGTCCTTGGGGGTGTCGGCTCCTCCCAAAAACCTCAGGTTCTGGATCCTGAACAATCTCAGGGCGTCCAGCACATTGATGATGCATCACGGCGCCATACTCGACAGCAAGCTCGTGAGCAACTTTCTGGAAGCGTACAAGATTGTGGTTCAGGTATTCTCACCTGACATCACCATAGGGTCAAAGAACAAGAACGGAAAATATGACGAGCTGTACTCCACAGCCACACATGAGCTGGCTCACGCGTCCCACTTTGTCAATGTGAGGTCTTCCTACTGGAACATTCTCGCCTCTTATGTGCTCTCCTCGTACTTCACCACCGGGGAATGCTACGGGACTGGAAACGGTGAGGACGCCGGTTACTGCGAGGTGGCAGAGATGTGGGCCTATCATTATGAGAATATGATATATAAGGAGCGGTACGGGGGCAATCCAAAGGACGGGTGTTCCAACTGGTTCCATCCGGAGATCCTGACCACACTCGAGGAAGGAGGGGTGACCCGCGCACAGATTTTCTCGTCCCTGAAGCCTTCTGTCACTGGTCTCCAGGCGTTGAAGGATGAGCTCATATATGTCTGCCCAGCCAAGAAGACGCTGATCACCAACACATTCAAGAAGTATATGAGATAGTGTCACCAGCCCCCGCACCAAAAATATTTGTGATTTCGATTACAATTTGTATCTTTGCAATCCATTATTGGCGCGGGTGGCGAAATGGTAGACGCGCTAGTTTCAGGAGCTAGTGTCAATTGCGACGTGTGAGTTCGACTCTCATCCCGCGCACAAGAAAGCCGCTCTGGAGTTTCTCCAGGGCGGTTGTTTTATATTAACTTTTATTTGTACATTTGTGAGTAAAATCGCAAGTGTTTGTTTATGAAAAAAGTAGTTTTCCCTTTGCTGGGTATTCTCGTTTCCGCGGCTCTTGGAGCCCAGACCCTGCAGACGGCATATTTTTCGGACGATTACACATACTCATACAGGTTTAACCCGGCGTTCCATCCTGATTACAGTTTTGTCGGAATACCTGTCGCGGGATTGACCACGGCGGCTTACAAGGGCAATTTCGCGTTGAATGACATTTTCTATAAGAACGGAGGGGAAAGGGTGACCTTCGGGAACGAGTCTGTGTCTTCCGCCGAGTTCCTCGACAATTTCAAAAGTGGTCTCAACAAGGTCAGTCTCGAATCTTATACCAATCTCGCCGCCATTGGTTTCAGAGCCGGGGGATTGTACAATATTGTCGATGTCAATGTGAGGAGTTTCGCCAGCGGGAAGCTCCCTTATGATCTGGCAAGATTCCTGAAAGAGGGAGCGGAGACAGACGGAACTTACGATCTGTCAGGGCTTAAGGCTCATGCCTCCACGTTCTTTGAGATGGGTATAACCTCCTCCTGGAGGGTGAGACGCAAGCTGATCATGGGCATGCGGTTCAAGGCCGTGATCGGCTTTGCCAACTCCTACATTGACATGGACCGTATGGTCATCAACCACACCGGGGACAGCTGGAATGTGAGCTCTTCAGGTGTTATAGCGTCCGCTTACGACGGTTATCAGATCAGTTCCGCGGCCGCTTACTATGATCCGGCTGTGGATCTTATTGATTTCCGGGGGACCAGGATAGGGAAGCCCAGAGGTATCATGAATGGTTATGGTGTCGGGGCAGACATGGGGCTCCTTTATGACGACAGCTCATGGCAGCTGTCCGCATCCATCTCCGACATCGGTTGCGTCTTCTGGTTCCACAATCTTTATGGCCACGCTCCATCTTCCGACAAGACCTACACCGCCACTTACACCCGCCACCATGGCGGGGATGCTCTTGAGAATGAGTTTAGCGATATGGGCGCCTTGCTTGGCGACGCGGCGAATTTCATAGAGGAGGATGAGTACCAGTCCCTCGGTCTTCTCCCGCTCACGGCCCGAATCGGCGCGAAGTACCTGTACCTGTCCGACATCTCTTTCGGCGGCGTGGCCACTTTCCGCTATGACGATATCTGTCCTTTCTGGGATGTGCGCGGCAGTGTCAATTACAAGCCGGTGAAGACCGTCGAGCTGATCGGTAGTCTGGGGCTGGGCAGCCTCGGGGTGAGCATGGGCGCTTTCGCCAACGCCAGGCTTGGATTCATTAATATCTTCGCCGGTACCGACAACCTCATCGGTACTTCCGGCTCGACATTCCTGCGTTCCACTACGGGTTCTCCGAACTTTATAGCCGGCTTGAATATTATCTGGTAGTCTACGGCAGGCAATGATGACCCGGGCCGACCTCCATGACTGTGTAGCTGTCGTCGGACTGGGGATTGGCTGACGCCGCCCCGACACTCTTCGGGACATACACTGTGGCAGTCGAGCCGAACGGCACCGTCACCTCGACCTTGACCGCGTTGCCGTCGTGGCTGACGCGGGACTCCGCGACCCCATAAGGTGTCTGGGTGGAATACCTCACTTCCGGCAATTCCTTTACCGGTATTGGACGTATGATAATATGCTTGAAACCAGGGGCTTGGGGATCCGTGTCCATCCCGGCCAGATTCTTGGACAGCCAGGTCAAGCCGCCGCCGAACATCGGGTGGTTCCTCGATCCGTCTCCGTTCCATTCTTCCCAGGTGGTGGTCGCTCCTTGCTCAATCCACCATCCGTAGCTGGGGAAGTCCCGCTGGTCCATAATGGTGTACGCGAGGTCTGCCATCCCGTTCGTGGCGAGGGTCTCGAACAGGAACCTGGTGGCGACGAACCCGGTGTTCACATGGCCTTTGTATTTGACAGCCAACTCGTTCCGGAGGGTGGCGCACACATCGGCATAATGATCCTCCGGAACTCCCATGTAGAGGGCGAACACGTTGCTTCCTGAGTCTCCGTAAGACTTTTCCTCCGGATTATAGTAAGCCTTGTCGAAAGCCTCTTTGATAGACTCGCTCAGCTTGTGGTAGTTCTCGGCTTCGGCATCTTTCCCAAGAGCCTTTGCCGCCAGGCAAGTGTTACGGGCGCATAGCCAATAATAGAATGTGTGTACGAGCGAGGTCTCCGGAAGCCCGAATGGCGGCACCCAGTCGCCAAGGCTGAACCACCTTGTCTGCGGCCCGTCTGGCGTGGCCTTCTCAACGAGGACGGTGCCGTCTTCCCGGATCCAGTTCCCGAAGAACTTCGTCGTGTAGGCCTTCATTCCCTCAAAGCTGCTCTCCAGCACGCTCTTGTCCCCGTACCTGAGATAGAACTCCCACGGCATGACGCAGATG
>JAFVED010000207.1 GCA_017478125.1 Bacteroidales bacterium
ACTCTCCTTTTGCGCGACTCAAGCCAGGGAGGAGGCAGCACGATAACCCAGCAGCTGGCCAAGACCCTGTATCCGAGAAAAGAGATCGGAAAGAAGGTCCCCGGAGTCTACCAGATGAAAATGGTATGGATCAAGCTGAAAGAGTGGATAACCGCCGTGAAACTGGAGAGGGACTACACCAAGGATGAGATAATGACTATGTATCTCAATTCCATTTTCTTCGGGAGCAGCGCTTACGGAATCCGTTCAGCGTCAGAGACTTTTTTCGGCAAGCTGCCTTCTGGGCTGACCGTTGAGGAGAGCGCGATGCTTGTCGGGATGGTCAATAAGCCGACCAGGTACAACCCGGCCATCAATCCCGACAAGGCGTTGGTCAGGAGGAATTTTGTCATCGGCCAGATGGAAAAGGCGGGTTACATCACCAAGGCGTCGCGGGATTCTATCCGCGAGATCCCGATCACCCTCAATTACGAGATTCAGGACCATAACTCCGGAAGGGCCCCTTATTTCAGGGATATGATCCGCCGGGTCATGTCCGCCACCAAGCCGAAAAGATCTGACTACAAGGTCCGTGAGGACTATGTCGCCGATTCTCTCGCCTGGGCTGATGACCAGCTCTACGGCTGGCTCGAGAAGACCCGCAAGACGGATGGCTCGAAGTACGATCTCGACAGGGATGGTTTGAGGATCTACACCACCATCAACTACAAGATGCAGAAATATGCTGAAGAGGCTGTCTCTGAGCACATAAAAGCTCTCCAGGCTGATTTCGTGAAGGACCTGAAGCGTAAGACGAACGCCCCCTTTTCCAATGACATAGATGAGGCGACGCGTAACCGGCTGATGAACCAGGCCCGCCGCTGGAGTGACCGTTGGCGCTTGATGAAGAAAAGCGGCAAGTCCGACTCACAGATCCTGAAGACCTTCTCCGAGCCTGTCAAGATGAGGGTTTTCGCTTATAACAAGAAAGGTTATGTGGACACGACCATGACTCCTGACGACTCGATCCGTTATTACAAGGCGATGCTCAGGACAGCGTTCGTGGCCATGGAGCCAGGGACCGGCCATGTGAAAGCGTATGTGGGCGGGCCGAATTACAGGTATTTCAAATACGACAATGTCCGCCAGGGTAAACGCCAGGTCGGATCGACCATAAAACCCTTCCTTTATACTCTTGCCATGCAGGAGGGTATGACCCCTTGTGACAAGGTGGTGGACCTGCCTCAGACTTTCGAGATTCCCGGTGGCGACACTTGGACACCGCGTAGCACCGACAGCGAGAAGTGGATAGGCAAGACTGTCACCCTCAAATGGGGCTTGACCAACAGCTCAAACAACATCTCCGCCTATCTCATGAAGCAGTTCGGCCCCGAGGCTATGGCCGACATGATGCGCAGGATGGGTGTCCAGAGCCATATCGACGAGGTCCCGGCACTCTGTGTGGGTCCGGCCGACATCTCGCTCTGGGAAATGGTCGCCGCTTATAACACCTTCCCTTCCAAGGGCGTTTACGTGTCTCCCCTGTATGTTACCCGGATAGAGGACAGCCAGGGGAATGTCATCAGCGAGTTCACCGGGCGGAAGCGCGAGGCCATCGGGGAGAATACGGCGTACCTTATGGTGAACCTTATGGAAGGCGTTGTCCAGGGCGGTACGGCCAGCAGGCTTCGTTACCGTTACAACCTGATGGGCGAGATCGCGGGCAAGACAGGCACGACCAATGACAACTCAGACGGGTGGTTTATCGGTTACACGCCTAAGATTGTCGCGGGTGTATGGACGGGAGCGGAGGACAGGCAGATCCATTTCCAGTCCGGTTCTTTGGGTCAAGGGGCGAACATGTCACTTCCCACTTGGGGAATATTCATGAAGAAAGTGTTGGCTGACGGCACTCTCGGCGTCACCGCCAACGACAAGTTTGTGGCCCCCGCCGGTGTGGTCGACGGGCTTGGCTGCACGGGAAGTGACGATGAGGTCTCTGAGGAGCAGACCAAGATAGAGGATTATTATTTTGAATGATATGGGCAAGTACAAGAGAATCGCTGTGATTTATGGCAGTGACTCTTCCGAGTGGGAGGTGTCATGCCGGAGCGGTGAGTTCGTCGCCTCCCGGATAGACGGGGCCGAATACGATGTGTATGAGATTTTAGCCCGGTTCGGAAAATGGCAGCTTGTGGCCATGAAGAAACGTGATGCCATGAGGGTGCCCTTCCCCGAGGGGGCCAGACCAGAGGTCGACAAGTCCGATTTCTCCGTCAAGGTCTATGGTGAGAAGATCAATTTCAACTATGCCTACATAGTCCAGCACGGCACTCCTGGTGAGAATGGCCTTATGCAGGGGTATCTTGAGATGCTGGGAATACCTTTCAGCAGTTGCGGGGCCTTTGTGTCGGCGATCGCGTTCGACAAGTTCGCCTGCAAGAGCTATTTGCGCGATGTTGATTTCGTCAAATGCTCCCCGGACATTTTCGTCCGTTCCGGGATGGATCTGGACAAGGTCGTGGAAAAGGCCGCGTCCACGTTGAGGTTCCCGGTTTTCGTCAAGCCGACTGACGCCGGTTCCAGCTTCGGCATCACGAAAGTCACGAAGCCGGAGGATCTGAAGGAGGCCATCAGCTTCGCTTTCTCCGAGGGGCCTACCCTGATAGTGGAGCAGGGTATAAAGGGCCGTGAGTTCACTTGCGCCGCGTATTCCGACGCCGATGGCGTCAAGGCTCTTCCCATCATCGAGATCGTCACCGACAATGACTATTTCGACTATGACGCCAAATACAATGGCAACAGTCAGGAGATATGCCCGGCTCCGGTTGACGAGGCCTTCAGCGCCCATGTCCAGGAGGTCACCAAGCGGATATATTCCCATCTGGGCTGCAAAGGAGTGGTCAGGATGGATTATATCAATGCCGATGACGGCTTGTATTTCCTTGAGGTGAACACTATTCCCGGTATGACCAGCGCTTCGTTGGTGCCCAAGATGGTCAGGACGGCCGGGATTGACATCACCGACTTCCTTTCGGGAATAATCGAGAATTCTTGATGCTTCTTGGGGATTTCCTTAAGGAGGGGATCTCCCGTCTTAAGTCCCTCTACCCCCCAGAGGAAGCGAGGGACATTGTTCTCACATTGTGTGAGAGCCGCCTTGGGACAGGGCGGTACACCTATGCCACCGATCCGGATTATTCCATCGCCCCTGACTCCCTGGATTCCCTTTCCGGGGATATGGACAGGCTTTCGGCAGGAGAGCCCTTGCAGTATGTCCTTGGATATGCGTGGTTCCTTGGACGCCGGTTCAAAGTGACTACGGATGTCCTTATCCCCCGGCCGGAAACCGAGATTCTCTGCCAGGAGGCGATCAAGGCCTTTAAGGATCCCCGCGGCCGGATCCTGGACCTCTGCACAGGATCCGGCTGCGTCGCCTGGTCTCTCGCCCTTGAGCTCCCAGGTTCCGTTGTTTACGGTGTCGACATCTCAAAAGCGGCTCTTGCCGTAGCCTCGGGGCAGGATCTGTCATCTGACAGGTCATCCCCCGTTTTCCTCAAGGCCGACATCCTCGACTCTCCTCCATTGTTCCCTTGCGGGAAATTCGACCTCATCCTTTCCAACCCGCCTTATATTATGGAATCCCAGAAGAAAGACATGAGGCCCAATGTGTTGGATCATGAACCCTCACTCGCGCTGTTCGTCCCCGATGAGGATCCCCTGGTCTTTTACCGTGCGGTCGCCCGATGGGCGGAGGCCCTTCTGGCTGAAGATGGGACAGGGTTGGTGGAGATCAACGAGACACTCGGCTCCCAGACCAGGGATCTTTTCCTTGGATTTGGCTTTGGTAAGGTGGAGATCATTGATGATTTTTTTGGGAAAAACCGCTTCGTTAAGTTTATGAGATGAGGCCCTGGGGGTGCCCGGTGGCCATTTCTTTCAATTAGCCGTTGAATATTTTGTTCAACGGCTGTTTTTTTGTCACTTCGCGTCATGGAATTATTAACAACTAAAAACTTATTCAAAATGAAAAAGTTCATCTCAAAGAAAAAGTCGCCGCTGCCTTTGCCGCTGGCGCTCATGTCTGTCGCGATCCTTTCTTTACAGGCCTGCGACAAGACTTCCCAACCGGTTATCTCTCCGGAGAGTCCATCAAAAACTTTAGAGACCACCCCTGCTTCCGTCGCCCGGATGTTGTCGGAGATTCCTTTCACGCTTGACCAGGTACGCGAGGTTTGGGACGGGGTAAACGCTTCTTCCGCCAATGGTTACGATGAGGAATATACCTTCATGGACATGTTCTCCTCGCCCGGAAGCGGAGTAGGTGATGAAGAGCTCGGGACAAGGGCGGCAGCCAGGTATGATGAGCCGTTTTATGAGCTGATCTCACGTCATGTCGCCGAGACTGTCGCCACAAGATCCGCTGGATTCACCGGAGATCTGTCCACCTCCGGCCTGCAGATATATTGGCCGTATTCCGAGGATTGGGACGGTATTTCGATGCCCGTGATCACCTTCTGTCCGGAGATTGCCCTTGAGGCTAATGTGGGGTATCTGCGCGAGGAACTACCTGGAAACCAGTGGATTGTGAAGGAGGTTACGGTTGATGAGGATTATGCGAGAGAACATCCTGTGTGGGTTGTTGGTTGGAATGAGGATGCCGGAGCCACAACTCCGCAAATGCTTGCCAAGACTCTCCCTGAGGCTCCGGCCACACGTTCTAACTCCGATTTCAAGACATTGAGAATCAAAGAGTTTAAAGCTCATGTTCAGTATGATTCCTGGCTTTCCGGTGGAAGCGAGTTCTTCATCAAGTGCGGCTCGATCAAAGCCTTCACGGCGTCGGTAGCGTCTGATTTGACCAATTACACTCCGGAAATCACCGATTTGATGATAAAGGTCAAACGCAAGCAAGTAGGCTCGACGATCAGACTCAATACCATTATCGTGTCTGAGTGGTCACCTCAGTTGTCGGAGTGCGTATTCCTTATCCACGAGGATGACGGCGGAAAAATGACTACCTGGAAAGCTGGCGGGGAGGTGAAGATAAAGTCCAAGTCCTATGGATTCTCGGTCGAGTTCCCATATCACCGCAACGATGACATAGTATGGCGCGGGAAACTATCCTCCAATTATTTCGAGAAATACAACGGGATCGCCAACCGCTTCGGCGACACATCCATCACATTCGTTTTCAATTAGTTCTAATTATTGTTACTTGCCGGGCTGGAGTCATTTGTCCCCAGCCCGGCACATTATCCGCAATATCCACTCTGGCTTCGGAAAGTTCGCTGGAATCAATCCGACCTTGATAAGGGATTATATTAACGGTTTCAAGAAACCTTCCCCAAAAAGAGTGCTTGAAATCCAGGAAGCCATCCGTAAGCTCGGCGCTATCTATTCCCAAGTGGATTTCCAGGTTACTGGCGCTGATTGATTGAAGGTGATTGTTTTTTGAGCGCGGATCAGGCTTCCTCGACGGTCATCTCGCACTGGGCGCAGTCGAAACCCAGCCGGTAGCGCCTGCCGTTATTAATAAGGTAGAGCGGTCCATTAGCTGTCATTCTGAGGCCGGAGGCCGAAGAATCTTTCAAGCACATCCCCAGTTCATGCCGCACGCAGTATTTGCTCCGCATCAGTTCAGTCCCTTTTCTGTGAGTCAACTCGAAAGCGTCCTCGACTGACTCCGCACCGAGACGTGAGAGGACCTCACGGGCTATGGAGTTGGAAATATTATGCTTATAATCAATAGTTTCCGGAATAGGAAGGGTGGATTCTCCGGCCTTCGGCCTCTGAATGACATCAGAGGATCTCCGCCCGCATGGCATCCCGTCCAGCCTCCGGGCGACCTCCCTGCGGATGCTGTTGATCACCGAAGCGGGCATGAAAGGCAATTTCCCGTCGGAACCACTTGAATCCAAGTTCTTTAGGATGAACGAATAAACTCCGGTAACCTTGCTGGTCTGTGAAGCGAACATCGCTTCCATCCTCTTCACGTTGCTTGCCTCCTGGTCTCCAGCATCCACCTCGAACTCGACAATTCTTCCATCCTCACTGGTGGCTGTGACAGAAATAACGAATATCTGGGGGTGATCCGGGCTCAGGCCGTACCCGGCTGTGGCAGCTCTTCCAGCGGCCGGATAGGCGACAGTCAAAGAAACTATGACCGGGATGAGGCGAGTGGGAAGGTTGGCCTCGATCTCTTTCTCGAAGGCCGAGCTGAGGTTCCTGCGGAGCCTTGCTCCGACATAAAGCCCGGGAACATCGTGGCACACAATCCTTTCTCCTCGGCAAATGTCACCCCTGAATCCTCTGATCTCATTATGGTCTTTCGACACGAAGGAGAATCCGTCCCCATTCCGCAGCACTGTGGCCGGATTGTCCAGTCGGACAATTACTTCCACATTATTGTCCTTTGGCGGCCGTCCGTCCGGCCCCGGCCGCGTCCATTCTCGCTTCGCTGCGGCTGAGTACGGCCTAAGACCGGCGGCCGCTCCGCCAGGGTAATACGGTTCCGACGCGAAAGGTGGTATTCCGAGCCGACGGATCTCCATCACGGTGCCGATCTCCTCACCTACGGACTTCGGTGCGTCCATGGACGACCACTTGCCCCTTTTACCGTCGAGGAACAGTCCGGTGTATCCGCGGTTGAACGTCTTTCCAAGATCGGGAGTGAAACCGCCCTCGACCTTCCCGAACGCGGCCCTGCGGTACTTGTCAGGATTGGCGGCTACGAGAGCGTCAAGAGCCTTGGAATATGCTCTGACAGTGTTTCTTACATAAGAAATATTCTTGAGTCTTCCCTCGATCTTGAACGAGCAGACACCTGCCTCAGCCAGGTCGGAAAGCCGTCCCAGGAGATTATAGTCTTTGAGTGAGAGCAAAGCCTTGTCTCTCAGCAGCTTCTGCCCGTTGCTGTCCTCGAGGTCATAGAGTGAGCGGCACGCCTGGACGCAAGCCCCCCGGTTGGCGCTCCTTTCCGCCACTGCCTCAGACATATAGCACTGCCCGCTGTAGCAGACGCAAAGGGCCCCGTGGACAAAGAACTCAATCTCGCAGGAGACCGCCTCACGGATCGTCCGGATCTGTTCAAGCGACAACTGCCGCTCGAGGACTATCCTTGAGGCTCCGAGGCTCTCGTAGAACCGAGCCTGCTCCGGAGTCCGGATGGCGCACTGGGTCGACGCGTGAACCGGTATGTCATCCTGAGCGCTGCCCTGAGCTTGTCGAAGGGCGGAGCGAAGAATCTCGCGTCGCGAACGAAAAAACTCGAATACCGCGAGATCCTGCGCTATCACGGCATCTACCCCTGCTTCCGCGGCTTCCTGGAGGATACGTTCAGCCTCCGGCAACTCAGAATCATAGAGTATCGTGTTGAGAGTCAGGAATATCCTTGCCCCGAACCTATGGGCGTACCCGCAGAGCCGCCGGACATCCTCCATCGAGTTGCCGGCGTCCTGCCTGGCTCCGAACTCCGGCCCCGCTATATATACCGCATCGGCACCGCAACCGATGGCCGCGATGCCGATGTCAGCGTTTCTCGCGGGGGCGAGAAGTTCAAGATCAGTCATTATTTGCCACCAAGAGCGGTGATCTGCTGCTTGGCCTGGGCGCCGAATTTGGCGTCATTCTGGACTTTCTTGTAGTACTCGATCGCCTTGGCGTTGTTCTTCTGTCCCTGATAGAGGGCGGCAACGGTGTAGGTGATAGCGTTGGCGTTGGAAGCTGTAGGCTTGAGCTCAAGATACTTCTCGAAGTTCTTGAGGGCGTCGGCGTTTTTGTTAAGCTTCTGTGAGGACTGGCCCGCGATCAGATAGGCGTTGGCGTTCTCGGCATAAGAGTTGGCCTTGTCGGCGGCCTTGACGGCGTCGGCATATTTCTGAGCCTTCAGGGCGACATTGGCTTCCTTCACGTAGATGTTGGAAATCTGTCCCTTTGCGGCCGCTTCCTCACCGTTCCAAGCGGCGTGCTGGAAAGCCTGGACGGCCTCCTCGGTCTTGCCGAGCTGGCTAAGAGCCTGGCCGAGATAAAGGGCGGTCTTCCCGGCGGTGGTGTCGATGGCGTATGATTTCGAGAAGCCATCAGCGGCGGTGGTGAAGTCCTTCAGCTTGAGGGCGTCAACACCTTTCTGCATCCACATCTGAGGCACAAGTGATTTGGCCTCTTCCGCCACATCCGCGTTATCGTATTCTTCGGCGATCTTGGTGGCCTCATCAAGCTTGACGGAAGCCTCGTCATATTTGGCGTCCCTGATAAGATCCTTGGCTATGGCGAGAGTCACACCGGGGATAGCGGTCTTGCAGTTCGTCACAAGCTCATCAGCCTCTTCACCGATCTCAGTACCCATCGCGAGAGCTTTCTGGAAATAGTCCAGGGCCTCGGTCCAGTTTTTAAGGGAGATCGCTGTGGCTCCATTGTTGTAGAGTTCAGTAGCCTGAGCCATGTCCTGAGCGGAAGCTATCCCGGCGGCCATGACCAAAGAAGCGATAGCGAGAATAATTCTTTTCATTTCCTTCAATGTATTTAAGTTCAACTTTTATACACAGCGAACGGAGACAAATGTAATAAAAAATTGTGTCAATCGCACATTATTGATTAATTTTGCGAAAGGAGGTACACGAAATGCGGCGTTTTCTCACATATGTCCTTTGCTCGGTTTTGCTTGGCGTTTCAATAAACATGCCAGCCCAAAAACTGCCCCCTTTGCAAAAAGACGCGTCCATCACCAAAGGTGAGCTGTCGAACGGCATCTCATACTATCTCGTTACCAGTCCCTCTATGAAGGGGGTCGCCGATTTCGCTTTGGTACGTAAGGGTATGACCGACACTCTCGCCGCGCGGGCGGAGCTTGCCTCGCTTCCGCATTTCAACAAGACAATCCCATATAAGTTCTTGTCACGCAAGGGGATAGGTTGTCGTCCGGAAGGTTATGTCTCTTTTGCGGATGACGCGACATTGTTCCGTTTCGACAACGTGCCGATGTTTGATGCCGCGGCCGCCGACACGACTCTTCTGATGATGTTTGACATCATAGCCACCCAGCCCCGTCCACACGCCGTGATAGTCTCCGGAGACATAAAACCCGCTGAGATAATCGAGAAGATGAAAGTCTTCTCCTTGATGGTTCCTTCAAGAAGCGCTTCTTTTCAGGCTCAACCATATTCCTGGACACCGGCTGAGGAGACCGCGTGGTCGTTCACGCCGTCCACCTCGTCCTCTGTTGAGGTGACTTTCCGTTCCCCGAGGACTCCCGCTGACCAGATGAACACGATCCAGCCGTTTATCTCCAAGATTTTTTCCATGGAGTTGTCCGATGTGGTCAGGAACCGCCTGTGGGAGACTCTCTTCTCAAGGGGAATCCCTGTCTCCGATGTGGCCTTAAACTATACCGGCAGTTCGGACACTTCTGGGGACGAACGCTTTGTCGTTAAATTGGAAATGTCTGAAGAACAGATTATTCCTGCGACAATGGTACTCTCTTACATCTTGGCTGAGATAGGCTCTAAAGGAATCGGTGAGGATGAGTACAGGACGGTCAGGGAGGATGCCTTGAGGATTCTTTCAGGCGCGGGCACCAATGATGATATGGTCCGGCAATGTATATCCAACTACCTTTTCGGGTCCGATCTCGCGCTGTCTGCCACCAAGGCCAAGTACTTCTCGACCAGGAATATGCCGATCTCATCTGAGCTGGGGCTTTTCAACAACTATATCTCCGCTCTTTTGGGGGATTTGGATAACGCAGAGGTGAGTTGGACAGGAAATCCTGAGGAGTATGACGAGTGGTTGTATCAAACGATGTTCAAGGCCACTTGGAATGGAGTTGCCATGCTGGACAGGCCCATATACAAATGGAGGGTGTCCGCCAAGGACACCACCAGCCTGGCCTCCGACAGGAACAAGACAAAACTGAAATCTGTCTCCACCGAGCCTGTCTCCGGAGGCGAGATGTGGACATTCGCCAACGGCATGAGGGTGATTTACAAGAAGATGCCCACAGGCGGAAGGTTCGCCTACTCGATGATGATAAAGGGAGGCTTTTCCACGGTCAAGAATCTTCCGAGAGGAGAGGGGGCGTTTTTCTCAGACATGATGGCCCATCACAGGATCGCCGGCTTTCAGGCGGGAGATTTCGGGAAGGTATTGAAAGCCAATGGTGTGGATATGGAGGCGAAGGTGTCTGCCTCAGATTTGAGGATCTACGGTTCCGCGCCTTCGGGTCGTTATGCCCTCGTGATGAAGGCCTTGCTTTCCGTGGCTAATGACAGTAAGGCGGATTTCTCCGATTTCGGAAAAGCCAGGGAGCTGGAGCTCGCCCGCCTGAAGCCGGCCACCTTGGACAGCCTCATGTATCCTGGCAACAATTACACTGAGGTGAAAACCCCGTCAGGTCTGACTCCTTCCACGCTTTCAGACGCCGGGGAATTCTTCTCGAGGGAGTTTTTGAGATGTGGCAATGGGGTGATTGTCATTGTCGGGGATATTCCTTCCGACGCGCTTCAGAAATATCTCGCCAAGTCTGTCGGCGGTTTCCGCGTGAGCAAATCATTGACTCCAAGGGTGGCGTTCGCGTTGAATCTCCGGACAGGAACAAGCAGGTTCTCCGCCGGGGGAACACCTTCCGGCTTCAGTATCGGAATGGCCGCGTCATATCCTTTTTCCACGGAGAGTTTCATGGCATTCAAGATCGTCGGCCTTTCGCTTTCAAGGAAGCTTTCCGGTGTGATGGCTGAGTACGGTTTCCACGTGGATTTGGAGGATCGTTTCCTCACCTTCCCCCGGGAAGTGATGGACTTGCGCTTCACTTTCACCCCGGTTCCCTCCCACGGGTTGCCCGAAGGTGTCGGTTGTGGTGAGGATAACCTCGAGAAGGCTCTGGCGGTCGCCGCGAAAACCATCGAGACAGTATTGTCAGATCCCGTCTCCGCGGTCGAGCTCTCATCTTGCAAGGCTCTTCTGTCAAATGAGTATTCGATATCTTTGTCGGATCCCTCCACATACGTTGACGTTATCCTGATGCGTTATTCCTCCGGAAAGGATGTGCTGACAAACTACACCGAAAAGATCAATGGAATATCTGCCGACAAAGTCAAGGATGTGCTCGCGGGCTTGTCTGAGGGAATGAGGGTTGAATATGTCGTCAAGCCGGGTGAATGATCACGGGACAATAATCCAGATCGGGGATATCCTTGTCTCTGAGGAGGTGGTGACTGAGTTCTTCGCCTGTGACTATCCTGTCTGCAAGGGGATATGCTGCGTTATCGGCGACAGCGGTGCTCCCCTGGAAGAGGAAGAACTGGATGATCTGGAGCGGGAATATCCTGTGTATTCGCGGCTTATGCGTCCGCAAGGCCGCTCCCAGGTGGACAAGGACGGTTTTTTCATAATCGACCGTGACGGGGACATCGTCACTCCTGTGGTGGACGGTACGGGAGAGTGTGCCTTCTCGACTTTCCTGGAAGACGGAAGCTGCCTCTGCTCCATTGAGAGGTGTTTTTTCGGGGGATCATGCTCTTTCCGTAAACCCAAGTCCTGCTGGCTGTATCCGATCCGTGTCACCAAGCTCAGCAACGGCGGCCAGGCGCTTAACCTCCACCGTTGGCATCTTTGCCAGGACGCCTACGCCAAAGGAAAACGCGAGGGAACCCGGGTGTACGAGTTCCTTCGCGAGCCATTGACAAGTGTCTATGGGAAAGACTTTTACGAGGCGCTTGAAGCCGCTGCCAAGGTGATTCTCGGCTAACTCTCCTCCTCCTCAGTCTCCCCGCTTGGGGTGTTGATCAGTTCTATCGCGGCATCATAATCGGCCGCGTTGACTTTGACATCGATATTGCCGACACCATTGAGCAAGGCGGTAGAGTCGGCTCCGAACACCGCCGCCGGGATCCCGTTCTCGATCAACATACCAGCGACCATCTGGGCGCTGATCGCGTCATTCAACGTGATCACGGTCTTGAAATCCTCTTCTCTTTTCATGATATTAAGATTTGGAATAGTTGTCTACTGTCTCGTTCCCGAACATGTATTCCAGGCCGCTTATGATTCTCACAATCTCCTTTCTCAAACCCTCGACTTTGAATCCGTCCATGCTCCTCGTCATAGTGATCCTGTCCTCGAACATCTTCATGAATGCCCCGAATTTGGAGCGGAGCCTGAAAGTCATGTTCTCACCTTCCTCTGTCTCAAGGATATAGCCTCTTGATTCCATGAAATTGATGACCTTCCCTCGGATCTGGGAATACTCTCCGGGAACAATGGCGTCCTGAGTCCGGAAGCCGGTCATCGGGTAAACAAGGGCGATCGCGGCGAAGAGAGCCGCTATCTGCCAGACCGATTTGATGCCATCGCGGAACATCAGCTCCGGCTGCGGATCCACCAGCCCGAGAGCGGCCATGACGGCCATCGTGAGGCATAGGATCAACGCGAACCAGATGAAGTATTTAAGGGCTCTGACAAGGTATTTGGCCATTAGCTCGATTTTTGCGACACTTACAAATATACGAAAAAGAAATAGTTTTCGTAATTTTGTGATTTGAAACAAGAATTCAAAGATTATGGCAGAAATTGACCCTATCATGGAGCGCCGCCAGCGCGAGGAGCAGGAACAGAAAAACAAAAGCCTGAAGAACGTGATGTGGGCGCTTGTCGCTGTGGCCGCCCTGATGGCCGCCGGACTCGCCTATGTGTGGACCACCAAGTCTTCCCTTGTCAAGGATCTTAACGCTGAGAAAGATGATCTTACCCAGCAGATGATAGCCCTTAAGGGAGATTACGACAGCTTGTCCTCTGAATATGAGTCTGTCAACAACCAGCTTGATTCCTCCAGGGAGGAGGTCAACCAGTTGATTGAGAGAATCCAGAAGACCGAGGCTACCAACCGCGCCAAGATGCGCCAGTACGAGAAAGAACTCGGTACTTTGCGCGGCATCATGCGCAACTATATCGTGCAGATCGACTCGTTGAACACCCTGAACCATAAACTCACCGCCGATGCCGCCGCGGCCCGTAAAGAGGCCGCTTCCAGCAGGGCTGAGAACGCCGAGCTCAAAGGTCAGGTCGAGAGTCTTTCCGGACAGGTGGCGGCCGGTTCCGTCATCAAGTCCAGGGGACTAAGCGTGGCCGCCTACAACAGCTCCGACAAGGTGACTGACCGGAGCAGCAGGGTCGTGAGGCTTCTGGCTTCTTTGAGCCTGGTCGAGAATGATCTGGCTCCCAAGGGGCCGGTGAGGGTATATCTCCGTGTCAAGGATCCTGAGGGCATCCTTCTGACCAACAGTGTCCAGACTTCATTCAACTATAATGGCCAGACTATGGTCGCCTCCGCTTCCCGCGAGGTCGACTATCAGGGCAAGGAAGTTGATCTCAGCATCTATCTCAACGACATCCCGGCCTACCAGGCTGGCATCTACACGATCGAGGCTTACACTACGCAGGCTTTCCTCGGCAAGACCGAGCTTCTGCTCCGTTAGGCGGTGATCTATCTCCACGTCCCTTTTTGCGAGAGCCGCTGTACCTACTGCGGCTTCTTCTCCTCTGTTATTCTGGGCGTAGCCCAAAGAAGTAAGAAGAATCTTTGTCTAAAGGCTTATGCGGATGCGGTTTGCCGGGAGGTTGACGAACGGCGAGAGGAAATAGCCAATACCTTATCCACCAATACCTTATACATCGGAGGCGGCACCCCGTCGGTGCTTCCGCTTTCCATCCTCTCACGGATAATACATTCTATTGCCCTGCCGCCAGCAGGGGGTTCGCCTTCCGCCGGCGCCGCATTTGATGCTCCCTGGTCCGAATTCACGATCGAGGTGAATCCGGAAGACATAGTCGAAAAGGGAGAGGAATATGTCAGGGGACTCCTTGGTCTCGGCGTCAACCGGATCAGCATGGGCGTCCAGTCGTTCGACGACGGGATCCTTCGATGGATGAACAGGAGGCACGACTCGGCGGCGGCCGAAGAGGCTTTCCGGATCCTTCGGCGGTGCGGGGTGCGTAACATCAGCATAGACCTGATTTTCGGCCTCCCGCCTCTTTCCGAGGCGCTTTGGTCGGAGACGGTCGACAGAGCTTTGGAGCTGGGTCCCGAGCATATCTCCGCCTATCAGTTGTCAGTTGAGGAGGGGAGTACCTTGGACAGGCTCGCTTCCCAAGGCAAGTTTACCGAGGCTACCGAGGAGCAGTGCCGAGAGCAGTACGATATGCTTTGCGCGAGGCTTGGAAAGGCAGGTTACAATCACTATGAGGTCTCTAATTTCGCGGTTCCCGGCCATGAGGCGATCCATAACAGCGCCTATTGGCGGCGGGTTCCCTATGTCGGCCTTGGCCCTGGAGCACATTCATTGTCAGCTGGTTCCGTCAGATCATGGAACAGTGAGGTCATTCCTCGACTCAGTGCGGACGGGGCTCTGGAGACATATTCAATAGAGAAAGAGTTCCTGACTCCGGAGGACATCCGCGTCGAGCGGATCATGCTGTCTTTAAGGACGGCCCGCGGCATTTCCGCGACCGAGCTTCGCACCCTCGCCGGCGGCCAGGCTGTCGACCGTCTCCTCGCCGAAGGCGCCCTGGTCCGCTGTCATCCTGAGCGCTGTCCTGAGCCTGTCGAAGGGCGGAGCGGGGGGTCTCTCCGCATCCCCGAAGACCACTTCTTCACCTCTGATGACATCATCCGGAGCCTGATTTAGGACGGTTCCGGACGCGAGCCTCACACCCGCCAGGTCTGCCGCGGGCGTGTTGGTTTTGGGGGGCGAAGCTTCTTGAAGCTGATGGTCTAAAAGACCAGCGTGGCGGTGATGGGATAGTGGTCAGAGATGAATTTCCTGTCCATGTATGGCTTTGTGATCGTCTCGTAAAGCGGACAAGAGCTGAATCCTTTGTACCAGATGAAATCGATGATGCTGTCAGGCTTCGCTTTACCCCAACCGTTGAAAGTCTGGTGATGGTCGGTTTTGGCCGCCTCTTCCCTGGCGTTCTTCATCATCATCTTCATGTCATCGAATTCCGGACGGTCATAAGTCATGTTGAAGTCACCGGTCACGATCATCGGGAGGCCTTCGGGATTGATACTGTCGATCCGGTCGACAATGAGCTTCATTCCGTTCTTCCTGGCCTGCCAGCCTACGTGGTCCAGGTGGGTGTTGACATAGAAATACTTCTTGCCGCTCGCCTTGTCCTTCAAAAGAGCCCAGGTCGCTGTGCGGAAGCAAGCCGCATCCCATCCCATAGAGGGCACTTCAGGGGTTTCGGACAGCCAGAAAGTACCCCATTTCAGCAACTTGGTGGTCTTTTTGTTGTAGAAGATGGACATGTGCTCACCTTCATGCTTGCCGTCCTCGCGTCCCACACCGACGCTCTTGTAACCATCGCAATACTCCTCAAGGTACTTGACCTGGAAATCGTAGGCTTCTTGAAGGCCGAAGATGTCCGGCTTCTGGTCGTTGATCATCATCGCGGAGGCTGGATAGCGGAACTCCCAGGAGTTTGTCCCGTCCTTCGCCACACCGAGGCGGATGTTGTAGGATATGACTTTAATGCCCGCGTTCTTTTTCTTTGCCGCCGACATGCTTCCTGGCAGGATCAAGATTGCCGCCATCAGGAGAAGGAGAGTTCTTTTCATTACTGATAGTTTTTCAATACCGCAAATTTAACAATTTGTGCTAATTTTGTGATATATACCAATAAAAATGGATCTCTATGGCTGAGGAATCATTCAGGGAATACGGGAAGGAGAGGGCTATCTCTTTGCTTTATGAGGGCTCTGGTATCGACAGGGCTGAGAATCCGTCATTCGGGCCGGCTCCGGGGAGCGATGTCGTCTCTTCCGGACGTTTGTTTGTGGAGGGTATTGATTTTGATCTCACTTATTTCCCGCTCAAGCATCTCGGTTATAAATGTGTCTGCGCGGTGGCCGGTGAGATTTACGCCTCCATGGCACATCCAAGAATCCTGGAGATAAGGCTTGGCGTGTCGGCCAAGCTGGATTTCGCGCATGTTAAAGACCTCTGGGCAGGAGTGGCCGCGGCGGTGAGGGAACACGGGTTCAAAGCGGCCGGTCTTGACTTGGTGCCGTCTCCCAACGGCCTGACTGTCGCTGTCTACGCTTCCGGAGAGAGGTTTAAGCTGACCAAAGGGCGCGCGGTCAAGGCCCGGAGCAAAGATCTGGTCTGCGTGTCTGGCAGTCTCGGAGCGGCTTATCTCGGTCAGCAGATCCTGGAGAGGGAAAAGCGAGGTTTCGAGAACACCGCTGATGATTCCTCACAGCCCGATCTTGAGAAGTATAAGATGTTGATAGGGAGCTATTTGAAACCGGAGATTCCTGCGGAAGCCGTGTCGCGCCTTGAAGAAGTCGGCATCTATCCCTCACATGGTTTCCTGGTCTCCCGCGGGCTTTCCGACTCGCTGAAAAGACTCGTCCGGGATTCCGGACTTGGAGTGAAAGTCTACGCCGACAAGATCCCGTTCGAGGGTAACAGCTTCGCTTTCGGGAAGGAGATGGACATCGACCCGATCTCCGCGGCGATGAACGGCGGTGACGACTACAGGCTTCTTTTCACTATACCTATCCTATCCGCAGAGAAGTTCCGCAGGGATTTCCAGACTTTTGACATCATCGGCCACCTGGCCCAACCTGAGGTCGGGGCTGTGCTGGTCACTCCGGACGGGGTCGAGCTGCCCGTCAAGGCCCAGGGCTGGGACAATGAATGAGCGTGTTTTGGAAGTTGACAAGGGAAGGAATATGCTTAAACGCTTGACAATAAATAGGTTGCAAAACACGGCCTTTTTGATGGCGCTTTCCTTCTTTTTAGCATTAGGATGCTCCACCGGGCTGGACACCCAGATGGAAGCGTTGCTCGACCGGATGGAGGAGGATATGGGCTATGTCAACACTGTGAGTTCCACAGATGTGGCCAAGGTGGCGGACTGGTTCATCAGGCGCGGTGACGACGGCCGGAGGGCCAGGGCGCTCTATTGTCTCGGGAGAGCCCAGTTCAATGAGCGGAGCTATTCCGCGGCCATTGTGTCCTACACCAAGGCCCTTGGATATGCCGGGAAAGCGGGCGACACCTTCCGCGAGGGACTTATCTGCCGAGACATGGCCAGAACCAATGGAGTGTCAGGCAATTCCACTGACGAGATCCTCTATCTGGCAAGGGCGTCCGAGGCCTTTAAGGCTGTTGGTGAGGAAGGGGAGAGCCTCAGGACTCTTCTTGAGATCGGCCAGGCACAGGCTGCCGCCGGTAAGGCTGAGGCCGCTGAGGAGATATTCAAAAGCGTGCTATTCGACGCTCATGAGTCGAAAGACACCCTTCTGGAAGCCAGATGCCTGGAGTCGTACGCTTCTCTGTCGGTGAGTAAGGACGCGCCCGACCCGACGCTGGCGATTGACATGCTCAGCAGGGCAGCGGATGGTCTTCATTACCCCCTGAGCTCGGTTGACAAGGGGATCCTCGCGTATTCATATTCATTGTCGGGCGACCAGAAGGAGGCCTGGAAGTGGCTTTCTGAGGCGAGGGCTTCTGTCGAGAGTGATGAGGATGCCGCCGACGCCGATTTCCGGGAGTATCAGATAGCTTCACGCTCAGGGGATACCGCCAGGGCCCTGAAGGCTTTGGAGAGGGTGACGGAATATGGCGACAGGACCCAGTCTGAGGCGCTTGAATGGGCAGTCTCCGCCAGCCAGAGAGATTATATCCAGAACCAGGCCGACATCCAGGCGGAGAAATTGCGTTCGGCAAAGCTGAAAATGTGGCTTTTGGCTCTCGCCGCTTTGCTGATTGTCGGAGGGGTGGTGGTGGCTTACCTCTATTACCGGGCTTCGCAAAGGCGTGTCTTGGAAGCGGAAGTCGCTGAGAGGGAGAAGTATATGACCATCGCCGAGGATCTGCGGGACAAACTGGCGGTGAGGGAGGAGGAGATCCTTCGCTTCGCTAAGGATGACAATGGTAGGGCGCAGGATGACAACGGGCCGGGGTTCGAGGCGTTGGAGAGGCTTTGCGAGCAGTACTATATCTATGAGGGCACCGACAATCTCCAGCCGAGGATCCTTCGGGAAGTCAAGTCGATAGTTGACGGTCTGCGGAACGACAGGAAGGTACGCGGACGCCTTGAGGACACGCTGGACAGGCGTCAAAACGGAGTGATGACCAAGCTCCGTTCCGAATTCCCCTCATGGAAAGAGGAGGATTTCCGGCTCTATGCCTTCACCGCGGCCGGCTTCTCCACCACCACAATCTCCGCCCTTATGGAGAAAGAGAAAAGCGTCATCTACAATCGGGTTTGGAGGCTGAAGAGGAGGATAACCAATTCCGGATCGGAATATTCGGACTTCTTCCTCCGTTGTCTGGACAATTAACTTATTCAGAATGAAAAGATTCCTTTTTGTCGTCGTCTTGTGTCTGGCCACCCGGGCGTTCGCGTCCCCGGAGAAGAAGGTCAAGGTCGCCTGCATCGGCGACAGCATCACTTATGGAGCCGCTATCGAGGACAGGGAGCGTTTCGCCTACCCGGCCCAGCTCCAGGAGATGCTTGGAGACGGCTACATCGTGGGCAATTTCGGCCATAACGGGGCGACTCTCTTGAGAAAGGGGCATAACCCATACGACAAGTTGGAGGTCTTCGGGAAGGCTCTCGAGTTCAGGGCGGATGTCTATGTGATCCATCTCGGAATCAATGACACCGATCCCCGTGACTGGCCGAACTACAGGGATGATTTCATAGGCGATTACCTCGACCTCATCGTCTCCTTCCGCGAGGCCAATCCCGAGGCGCGGATCATCATCGCCTTGCTGACCCCGCTCGCTGACCGGCATTTCCGGTTCATGTCCGGGACAAAAAAGTGGCACGAGGACATCCAGGAGGCTATCAAGGTCGTGGCCAGGACTTCGGGTGCCGAGTTGATAGATTTCCATTCCCCCCTGTACCCATATCCCTGGCATCTTCCCGACGCTATCCATCCTGATGAGGTCGGCTACGGGATGCTGGCCAAGGTTGTTTATTCGGCTGTGACCGGCGACTACGGGGGGCTCTCACTGCCATCCCTTTATTCAGACAACATGGTCATCCAGCGCCGGAAGCCGTTCATAGTCAGCGGTAAAGCCGACACCGGGGACAAGGTGTCTGTGCGGTTAGGAAAGCAAACCTTGAAGGCTGTCGCCGGAACTGACGGGACTTGGTCGGTCGAGTTCCCTCCGATGGAGGCCGCCACCGGTCTCAAGCTTTCGGTCTCCACGAAGAGCGCGACTCTGGAGTATTCCGACGTGGCTGTCGGGGAAGTCTGGCTTTGCTCCGGGCAGTCGAACATGCGGTTCCGTCTCTCGGATGCCGAAGGAGGATCTGAGGCCGCAGCTGCCTCGGAGGATCCGGATCTGCGTTTTTTCGACCAGGATTGCTACTGGGCGACTAATGATGTCACCTGGGGCGGGTCTGCCGTGGACTCGGTGAAGAACCTCATCTACCTCCGTCCGGGCAGATGGGAAAAGGCCGCGCCTGAGACCTCCTCCAGGATGTCCGCCGTGGGGTATTGGTTCGCCAAGGTGCTCCGGGACAGTCTGAAAGTCCCAGTTGGGATCATCCACGATGCTGTAGGAGGGACTCCGGCTGAGTCGTGGATAGACAGGAACACGTTGGAGACCAGGTTCCCGGTGATTTTACGGGACTGGATCCACAATGATTTCATCCAGGGGTGGGCCCGGGACAGGGCCGCGAAGAATCTCGGGTACAAGCGGGGCGACCGTTTTCCGAGGCATCCTTATGAGCCTTGCTATATGTTTGAGTCGGCGATACTTCCGCTTGGCCATCCGGCGCTGGCTGGGGTTGTCTGGTATCAGGGAGAGTCCAACGCCCACAATTTCGAGGCCCACGAGCTGTTGTTCCCTCTGCTGGTCGACAGTTGGCGGGAGTGGTTCCGCTCTCCCGGCTTCCCGTTCTATTATGTCCAGCTGTCAAGCCTGAACCGTCCCTCTTGGCCTTGGTTCAGGGACAGCCAGAGGAGGCTTTTGGAGAGCCGACCGGGACTCGGTATGGCTGTGTCCAGCGACCTGGGCGACCCTTCTGATGTGCATTACAAGGACAAGAGACCCGTTGGGGAGAGGCTGGCGAGATTGGCGCTTGCCAAGGACTACGGATTCGACCTGATCCCTTCCGGTCCGCTTTTCAGATCGGCTGCGGCAAAGGCTTCCGCCGCCTCCCTGTCGCTTCGCGACCCTTCCCGGATAAATGGTCGGCGACCAGAACCTTTGCCGCGGCCTTCAGCGGCGCAGGAAGTCGTCGTGACCTTTGAATATGGCTCTGGCCTGAAGGCTTCGGACGGGTCGGAAGTCGTTGGTTTCGAGCTGGCTGGGGAAGACCGGTTATTCCATAAGGCGACCTGCCGCCTGGAGGGCGACAGGGCTGTGCTTTCCGCTCCGGAAGTGAAGAGTCCGGTCTACGTCCGTTACGCTTGGGAGCCTTTCACCAGGGCGAACCTCGTCAATTCCGCCGGCCTTCCCGCCTCGACATTCCTTGGCGATGTCATTCGGTTTTAGTCCATATTCTCACAAGGGCATCCTGGTCGATGTCATCCGCTTCCACAGGCCATCCGGATCCGAAGTCGATCCTTCTGGCGATCGCGGTCAGATCTCCCCGAACCTCTATTGAGAATCGCTTAAACTCTTCCTTTGTCATTCCGGTGCTTTATCTATAAGCCGCAAAACAACGCTAAAAGATAACGGTTTTCGGGATATTTGATTATATTTGCGTTACGAAAATTTTCGTAACGAAAAAATGCGTAACATGGAAAATCCTTTCAAATTCGGCACTATCGTAGAGGAAGAATATTTCACTGACAGGGTGAAGGAAGTTGCTTATATTAAGGAATTTGTGAATAGCGCGAATCATCTTGTGATCATCAGTCCGCGCCGTTTCGGGAAAAGTAGTCTGGTGGCAAAGGCAGTAAGGCAGACAGGAAGGAAGAACATCACGGTGAATCTGCAGCAAGTGACTTCGGTTTCAGATCTGTCGGCCAAACTGTTGCGGGAGTTCTTCAAAGTGCACCCCTTTGAGCGCGTGCGTCATTTGATCACTCACTTTCGCATTATTCCCGCGATTTCATCGAATCCGGTTACGGGATCGATAGATGTGTCTTTCCAGCCTGGCGTTGATGACGGTGTTCTCATCGAGGATGTTATGACCCTGATAGATAAAGCTCATTCGGAGCAGGATCGTATCATCATCGTACTGGATGAGTTCCAGGAGATTTGCGACTTGTCTCCCAAACTGGATAAAACACTCCGCTCGATCATGCAGGAGCAGAAGAATATCAACTATATCCTTCTGGGCAGTCAAGAGAGCATGATGACAGATATCTTTGAGAATAAGAAGTCACCCTTCTACCATTTCGGTGAGATGATGAGACTTGGAAAACTTCCGAGGGAGGACTTCCACCGCTACCTTTCCGAGCGTCTTGCCAGATACTATCCGGACACTTGCGATGCTATGGCTGACGATATTCTGGACTATACGGGATGTCATCCTTATTATTCTCAGCAACTCGCCGCGAATGTTTGGCAGATAGGAGTTCTGCAGCCGGGCATCGCTGATCCTCTGAGATCGGCGATTGATCATATCGTCACGACCCATGGATTGGATTATGAAAGGATTTGGATGAACTTTAAAAGGACGAACAAATGGATTTTGCAGCGTTTGTCATCTAAGAAGCCATTGCAAACAGGAGAGTACCGCACGAGTACAGTTTATAGCGCGCTGAAAAGGATGCAAAAGGATGGTTACGTGATCTATTCTGACCATTATGAGGTGGAAGACCCATTCTTTCGCGAATGGATAATCCGGGAAAACAAATAAATTGATTATATTTGAGGGTCAAGGGTTTACGGTATGAGAAAAGACTTAAGATGGGTCGTCACCCGCATCGACGGGAAGATCGCCTCGGTGAGCGCCGATTTCAGGCATCTGCCGCGGATCGCCTCCCAGGTGAGCCGCCTGCCCGACGGGGTGGTGAACGAGATTGTCGTCAGCAAGATCGGGATGGACGAGCTGGACAACCTGTCCGCCACGACGAAGTGGGAAGACCTGAGACTTTTCGGGACTCCTTTCCAGATGACCGTATGGCGCCGTCTTTATTCCTTGACCCATCATGATGATGGGACTCCGATCCTTCCGGAAGAGGGAATCAAATTACTAAGTTACAGCCAGTTGGCTGACCTTTGTGAGAATCCACGGGGAGTTCGTGCCGTCGCTCATGCCGTGGCATGCAACCCTGTGGCCTACATCATCCCCTGCCACCTCATTGTCCCGAAGGAGGCCGTCGACAAGATCATCTCGATCCGGGAAGTCGCTCAGGGGACGATATTTAAAGGCACCGACCTCTACCTTTTGAACTCGATAGATGTCGGTGAATATGAATATGGCTCCGCCCTCAAGCGTCGAGTCATCGAGCGCCAGCTCTACCGCCGCTAGATCCTTCGCTTCGCTCAGGATGACATTCCCTTGTCATTCTGAATGCAGTGAAGAATCCCGTCAGTCGTTGTTGAGCTGCGTTATGTCGACTTTGCTTCGCTGTGAGTCGCCGATGAGCCACTCGGAGTAGTAGTCGGCCATCCTCCAGAAGAAGTATTCGTTCATGTCGCCGAAACCGTGTCTCTGGCCGGGCAGGATCAGCATGTCGAAACGCTTGTTGGCCTTGATGAGGGCGTTCACGACTCGGATCGTGTTGGCCGGGTGGACATTGTTGTCCACATCGCCATGGACCAGCATCAGGTGGCCCTTGAGGTTTTTGGCGATCTCCTGGTTGGTGTCGATGTGATAGACGAAGGTCGTGTCGCCCTTGTCGATCTTCTCCAGGATGCCGTGGTGCTGCTCGCTCCACCAGCGGTTGTAGATGCTGTTGTCGTGGTTGCCGGCGCAGGAGACCGCCGCCTTGAAGAAGTCCGGATATTTTAGGATCGCGGCGGTGCTCATGAAGCCGCCGCCGGAGTAGCCGTGGATGCCGACCCTGTCCAGATC
>JAFVED010000208.1 GCA_017478125.1 Bacteroidales bacterium
CCCACCGCGTGAGCCACATGTCCCGCTGCCGGGGCGCTTCCCGCGCATGTGATGCCTTTCGCCGCATCACATGTCCCGCCGCCAGGGCGCTTCCCGCGCATGTGGTGCCTCCCGCCGCACCACATGTCCCGCTGCCGGGGCGCTTCCCGCGCATTTGGTACCTTTCGCCGCATCACATGTCCCGCCGCCGGGGCGTTTTCCGCACATGTGGTGTCTCCGTGTGTGCCACATGTCCCGCCGCCGGGGCGTTTCCCGCGCATGTGGCCCCACCGCGTGTGCCACATGTCCCGCCGCCGGGGCGCTTCCCGCACATGTGGTGCCTCCCGCCGCACCACATGTCCCGCTGGTCACACTGACGGGCACCTTTGATTTGTTAGACTGGAAGACTTTTCGTATCTTGTAGAGCAATAATGAACTTGAACGGCATGAAAAACGGTTTTTCTCATTTGTCCCGGCCAAGCAACGCCGGTTTCCGAGGCCGAATCTATTTGGCGGAACCTCCCAAGGACGGGGAAGTCCTTGAATTCTTCTTTGTTTCGACAGACCATCTTTCCAAGGGCGTGTGGTTCAGAGACGACCAGGACTATAAGGTCGGGATGAATTATATCGCCATAATCGCCTTGTGCTCAGGAATAAAGGTGCTGGCGTTCATCCTGATGTCGAACCATGTCCATCTGGTTCTCCAATGTTCCCGCGCGGAGGCTGGGTGGTTCATGAACGAGCTGAAGAGAAGGTATTCCGAATATCTCAACCGCCGCTATGGCACGGACGATTTCCTCAGGCTCATCAAGGTAGATATCCAAAAAGTATCCTTGGAGGATGAGTCGCTTGAGAGAGCGGTCGCCTACACCCTGATGAATTGCGTGGCCGCCAATATCTGCCTGACAGCGGCCGACTATCCTTGGAGCAGCGTTAGGGCGTATTTCACGATAGCCGCCCCAAAAGGTGGCCGCGTGGGCGACCTGTCGAAAAGCGCCCGGAGAAAAATGCTCCATAGCAAGGCCGTCATCCCGGATGATACTTTGATATGTGAGGATGGGTATATTCTCCCTGAAGCCTTTATCCCCGTCAAGTTCGTGGAATCAATATTCAGGACTCCCAAAAGATTGAATTATTTTTTGATGAATTCCTCGAAGGCTAAACAAAGGCTAGTTCGGGAGGACGGTCTGCCGTCATTCGCGGACAGCGTGGTTATCGCCGCTGTCGCCGATTTGTGCAGGTCGTTATTCAGAAAGGTCAGGGTTGACAATCTGAATGAAGTGGAGAAGACCGAGTTGGTGAAACAGGTCAGGCGGCGTTTCAGTGCTGACGCGCATCAGATCTCCAGGGTTCTTTCGCTCCCGTATTCGGATGTCACGAGGATGATGGAGGCTTTTTGATCTCGCGTCAGCCCCTTTTGCTGCCCTGCCCACTCTGCCCTGTTCCTCCGCCCTGCCATGTGGTGCCTCCCGCCGCACCACATGTCCCGCCGCCGGGGCGCTTTCCGCACATGTGGCCCCACCGCATGTGCCACATGTCCCGCTGATGGGGCGTTTTCCGCACATGTGGTGCCTCCGTGTGTGCCACATGTCCCGCTGGCGGGGTGTTTCCCGCACATGTGGTGCCTCCGTGTGTGCCACATGTCCCGCTGGCGGGGCGCCTCCCGCACATGTGGCCCCACCGCATGTGCCACATGTCCCGCTGCCGGGACGTTTCCTGCGCATGTGGTGCCTTCCGCCGCACCACATGTCCCGCTGGCGGGGCGTTTCCCGCACATGTGGTGCCTCCGTGTGTGCCACATGTCCCGCTGGCGGGGTATTTTCCGCACATGTGGTGCCTCTGCGTGTGCCACATGTCCCGCCGCAGGGGCGCTTCCCGCACATGTGGTGCCTTCCGCCGCACCACATGTCACGGGGAGGGCTTGTCGTACTGTTCGCTATGACGCTTGATATGACGCGCGCCAAAAAGGAGATGTGCGGGAGGATGAGGGCGGCATCGCGAAATTAATATGAGCGAGGCGACCGGATCGCGATCTTAGAACGCGTTTTCACCGATGGTCACAGGCGCGGACACATAGTCCAATTTGTCTTTTAACGAGGTGAAGCATCCGTCTGGAATGGTTGTGATCGAGTCGTCAAAGGTAAGGACCATAATCTTTCCGGCACTCAATCCCTCCGGTATGCTGACTCGCGGGTGGACGTTCTTAAAGTCCGTCGCGGGTGTGATGCTGAGACAGCCGGTGAAGTTGGCTCCAAAATCAAAGCCGCTTGTGTCCAAGACTGTATCTTCGTCGCCTTCCAGGTGATACCAGATGGTACGGCTGGTTTGGGTGCAGGTGAGAAAATCCGAGTACGCGCTCCATCCGGCATCGTCAAGGAAGTCGTTGAAGACTACGTCATTCACATATATACGGAAGGTTTCCGGACAACCGGTAAAACAGCCGGAACCTATCACTGGCACGGTGTCTCCTTGCAATTGTATGTACCAAAGTGAGGCGCAATCCCTAAAATTGCGACTCCCGATGGAGGTCATTGGTTTGTTTGCGACAACATACAGAAGATCCGGGCAATTATCGATTGCTTGATCATAGAGGCTTTCGACATTGTTCAAGTGTATTCCTCGGCAGTGAATGTCGGTAAAGGCTGATTGTCCGATACTTTTGGCGTTGTCCGGCAGCTGGTAAATGTATTCGTTACTTAATGCGTTGCTTGCGTAAGAAATCACTTTACCATCCTGGTCCATGAGGACGCATCCTGTTTTTTCTTCTCCATAGTAAAAAGGCGCCTCATCGTGAATCATGCTGTTTTCGCCCAGGAAATACTCGAGTTCATCACAGAAGGCGAAAGGATTGGTACCGATGTCGTTTACTGAAGCGGGAACCTTGACCGTTTTCAGAGAACGGCAATATTGGAAGGCATAGAGTTCTATGGATTTCAGACCCTCAGGAAGGTCTAATTCCGTCAGCGCGGAGCAGTATCTGAAAGCCATATGGCCTATGCTTTGGAGATTATGCCCAAAGTCAATGTTCTCAAGATAATAGCAGTTAAAAAACGCGTTCATTCCTATCCGGGTTGTGGCATCCGGCAAAGTGATGCTTTGGAGCGTCCCTTTTTGATAGAACATATTATCCGGAATCTCTGTGACGGGATGATTGAAGACCAGGGCGAATGAGTCGCCAGAAAGCTTGTTCTCAGTCATCCCCCAGGAGTCCATTTTGTCACTCTCGAATGCCAGTGGATTTCCATCGGTGGTCGTGTACCAGATCTCGTTGTCGGCTGGACCGGTGGTATAGGAGGGTATGGTCAGGGCATATATCTTTTCGGCGACATAAGGCTTTGACACCGTGTATGTTCCATGATATTGGTGCCCGCTTGTGTCCTCAAAGGAGACCTTGAGGCTCTTCCCGGTCATGTCGATCGGGGCGCACATGACATAAGCGGTCAGAAGCCCCTCTGACAGCAAGGTCACGTCCAGGTCGACACTGGTCGTATTGGAGTATGATGTGCCTTGAATAGACGGGGAGTCTGAGGTCAGATCGAAATAGCCGTCAACCACGAAGAGTGGCTCGTCCAGAGTGAGGGTGACTTTCGTGTATGTCCCGGCGGGAAGGGTCATCCTTGGTTTGATGATCGTGTTCAAATGGCTGAAGGAGAAATTCAGGGTGCCGTTTTCAGGGGAGGACGCCGGTGTGTACATGAAATCGAACGGCCCGATATTGCCGGTGTTGTCGTTCCCGTCTTGCGTCTGCCCGGAATAGCTGACCGGGATCCTGGTCGCGTCGAGATATATGTCACCTATAAAGGGATAATAGCTGCGGTAAACCGCGGAGGCCTTAAAATCCCACCCTCCACCGTCAAAGACCGCGTATTTTGCGTCCGCGCCTTCGGACAAGGCGAAATAGACTTGGCTTCCGCTGCTGGGGTAGATACCGACAGTGTCATTGGCTGACCAGATAAAGCTGCCACCAGTCTTTATTTCAGTCCTGGTGTTGATGTCTGAATCTTCGGTAAAAGAGGAGGCGGTGAAAACAATTTCCCGATGAGCGCCTCCCTCGTCTGTCGAGTAAAATTCGTCGTGTCCGCATGACACCAAGGCGGCCAGGAAAAGGAATCCGGCAAGTAAGTGAGTTGTTTTCATAGGATTCATTTTTATCAGCCCTCTTCCTCTGTCCAGTCGTTTCCAGTGGAACCTGTGCTTAGGTCCATAATCGGCGGAATCACAACATTGATTTCCTCCATCTCAGGGGCGGCATAGGCTGGCCTCCTGTCTGTTTGTTGATTTCTTTTTTCCATATCGCGCTATTGAATTTGTAAATTATTGTCTGTCAGACGGCACTGTTCGCTATGAGGCGCACCAAAAAGGAGATGTGCGGAGACACATCCCGGAGGCGAATATGTAACTATTTGATTTATAAGGAGTAATACCCCCCCCCTCGTGTATAGGGGAGATGACCTGTCAGATTGTGTAGGTCGGTTTTGGGTCTCATAACAAGTTCAAATATAGCCTTTTTCGGGAGATTCTCATCATTTTGCCCAAAATAAAACGATTGAAACTCTCTATTTTGGTTTTAAGGAATAATATCACTACCTTTACTTGATTATGCGCGATCTGTAATGGACCTGGATTTTTTTCTGGAAATACTTGCGATTGACTCCACTTCGGGACAGGAACGCCGTTTGGCGGAGTTCCTGAAGGAGCGGCTGGGGAGATCCTTCGCTGCCGCTCGGGATGACAAAGCTGCCGCTCAGGATGGCTGTTTGGCCCCTGAGGTGAGAGAGTTCGAGGTCGGGGACGGGACAGTCAACCTTCTGCTCGACTGGTCCGGGACCGGAGCCCCGTCGTTCGTGTTCTGCACCCATCTGGACACGGTTCCGCCGTACATCCCTCCGAGTGTCGAGCCAGTCAAAGAAGGAGATATTCTGCCGGACGGGCGGACTGCCGGGCGGGATGACACGATCATCAAGGGCCGTGGCTCCTGCGATGCCAAGGGGCAGAGAGTCAGTATGTTCCTTGCTTGCCAAAGGCTCTGCCAAGAAGGCTTTACGGACTTCGGTCTGCTGCTTTTGGCGGGGGAGGAGACCGGCTCTTTCGGAGCCAAAGCCTACACGAGGGACAATCCTGGAGGGGAGTTCGTCCTGGTAGGCGAGCCTACGGACAACAGCCTGGCCTCGGCCAGCAAAGGCACCAAGGCCTTTGAGGTGACGATCCCCGGGAAGGCCTGCCACTCGGGCTATCCGGAGAACGGGACAAGCGCGGTGGATAGGTTTGTGGATGCGGTCAACAGGCTGAGAGCCATTGATTTCCCGGATGATCCTGTGCTCGGGAAGACCACCTGGAACATCGGCGGTCTCGTCAGCTCCAATCCACAGAACATCCTGAGTCCGGAGGTCCGTTTCAGGATATATTTCCGCACCACATTCATCTCGGACGGGCTGATCCAGCAGAAGCTTTTGGAGGCCTGTCCTCCTGGAACCGTGATCCAAGCTTTCGGGGGTGACACGCCCTTGAGTTATTTTGCTGAGGTTGAGGGGATTCCCTCCAAGTCCGTGTCCTTCGGCAGCGATGCTCCCAGACTCGGGAAATTCGCCCGTAAGGCGATCTGCGGCCCCGGATCGATCCTCACCGCCCACACTGACAAGGAATATGTCCTAGTCTCTGATATCAAGAAGGCTGTGGAGCAGGACATCCTGATATTCAAGACAATAATGAACGAACTTAATAATAAAAAACAGAAATGATCATCATCAAATTCGGCGGCACGTCCGTCCAGAATGAGGAAGCGATCGGGAGAGTCATCTCGATTGTCAGGGGGAGGCTCAGGGAGAAACCGCTTGTGGTGGTTTCCGCCCTCGCCAGGGTAACAAGGCTGCTTTGCGAATTGGCCGACGAGGCGGAAGCCCAGCATGAGGAGAATGTCAAAGGTCTGCTCAAACAGTTGAGGGACAGGCATTTCGACCTCGCCAAGAATCTGCTTGCCCAGAGGCCTGACCTGCTTGAGGAGTGTCTGGAGAAGATTGAGGAGAGAATCTCCGACCTTGAGACTTTCGTAGGGGGAGTCTGCCTTATCGGCGAGCTTTCCCCCCGGAGCGAGGCCCGGATCATCTCGACCGGTGAGCTGCTGTCCTCCACCATCATATCTTATGCCTTCAACGCCAATGACATCTCCTGCCACTGGATCGACGCCCGCAGGATGATAACGACCGACGACAACTACCTCAACGCCCGGCCCGACATGGAAGTCACGGAGGCCAACATCAAGCGGATAGTCGGTCTGGAATACAAAGGCGCCGACCTTGTCCTGACCCAAGGCTTTGTGGCGTCGACTGACAAGGGGGCTACCTCTGTGCTCGGATTTGAGGGTTCGGACTACTCTGCCGCCATCTTCGGTATGGCTCTCGGGGCTGACCGTGTCGAGATCTGGACCGATGTGGACGGTATCCGCTCCGCTGATCCGAGAGTGGTAAGGGACACCCGCAAGATCGACGTGATCTCCTATGAGGAGGCGGCGGAGATGGCCGCCATGGGAGCGAGGGTCCTGCATCCCCTGACCATCGAGCCTGCCAGGAGGCGGAATATCCCGATCAAGGTGCTCAACTCGGCCAATACTTCCTGCGAGGGTACCCTTGTCACCCGCGGGGACGAGTCTCCCGACGGCCCTAAGTCAGTGGCTTTCAGGGACGAGATACTCTTTGTCAGGGTTGTCTCCCCCAAGCTGGACGGAGTGACGAGGATGTTCGGTAAGGTGTTCGGCGTTCTTTATCCCCGCCGGATCCCGGTGGTTCTTGCCAAGGCCACCGAGTCCGAGGTCTTTCTCGTCATCCCTGAGATGGCGGGAGATCTCCTGCCTGAGGCTCTTGAGGAGATCGGGAAGTGGGCCGATGTGACAGTGTACCGCGACAAGGCCCTCATCTCAGTGGTCGGACGTAACATCGTGGGCTTCGAGGGATTGGGTGACAAGGTCATCAGTGTCGCCGGCAAGGTCCACATGGCCAATGTCAGCGCCAACATGATGAGCGAGAGCTTCGTGATCGACAGGGACAGGCTGCGGGTCACACTCGAGATTATGCATGATTATATTTTCAGCGGGAAATAATTGAGATGAAAGTGGTTATCAGCGGCTATGGCCGCATGGGACATATGGTCGAGGCTGCTCTCGCGGAAAAAGGTGTCGAGTGCGCCGGGACCAGCGAGGACATCGCTTCCTTTGACAAGGAGACCGCCAAGGATTGCGTGTGCGTAGATTTCACCGTTCCGGACGCGTTCCGGGCCAACTATAAGGTGTTGGCGGACAATTTCAAGGCTGTCGTGGTCGGCACGACCGGCTGGAACGACATCAAGGACGAGGTCGTCGGCTATTTCGAGGCCAAGGGCACCCCGATGATCTATTCGTCAAACTACTCGGTCGGGGTAAACGTGCTTTCGGCGGCGGTCGAGGTTGTCTCGAAGTATCTCGGCAAAGCCGGAGGCTACGAGCCCTACATTATCGAGAAACACCACATCCACAAGCTGGATGCCCCTTCCGGCACGGCCAAATCCCTGGCCGCTGTCGTCGAGGAGAATATGGGCAAGACCCCTGACACGGCCTCGGCGCGCGTCGGGGAACTCGCCGGAATCCACACCGTGGGCTTCGAGGGACTCACCGACAGGTTGACCCTCACCCACGAGGCTTTTTCCCGGAAAGGGTTTGCCGAGGGAGCCGTCCTGGCCGTCCTGATGACGGAGGGTCTTACCGGAGTTCATGAGTTCAAGGAGTTGTTTTTCAAAGAATAAAAAGTGATGATACTCAAAGGATGCGGAACAGCGCTCGCGACCCCTTTCAAAGACGGTGAGGTCGATTTCGAGGCTTACAAGCGACTCGTCTCGAGACAGGTCGAGGCGGGAATACATTTCCTCGTGCCTCTCGGTTCGACAGCGGAGACTCCCTGTCTGAGCGACGACGAGAAGGTGGAGCTTCTGCGGATCACCCGGGAACTTTGTCCGGACAGGCCGGTCGTGGCCGGCGTGGGGACGAATTCCCCGGCGGCCACAATCCGTAACATCAGGCTTCTTGAGCCTTACGGGCCGGACGCTTGGCTTGTGGTGGTCCCGTATTACAACAAGCCCACCCAGCAGGGACTTTACGAATATTTCTCAGCCATAGCGGCTTCCACCGGCAAGCCTGTTGTCGCTTACAACGTGCCCGGGCGGACCGGCACGAACATGACCGCGGAAACGACCCTGAGGATCGCCTCGATCCCGGGGATCGTCGCCGTCAAGGAGGCCTCCGGCAAGCTCGACCAGATCGGGGAGATCGTGAGGAACCGCCCCGAGGGCTTCCAGGTCCTGAGCGGAAATGATGACCAGACATTCCCTGTGATGCGTTTCGGCGGCGACGGTGTCATCAGCGTGGCCTCCAACGTGGCTCCCCGGCTGATGGTCCAGTTGACCGAGGCCGCGGCGGCCGGCGATTGGGCTGAGGCGGAGGCGCTTGACGCCAGGCTCGCTCCTTTGTATGACGCGTGTTTTGTCGAGAGCAATCCGATCCCGGCCAAGGCCGCGTTGTCGATTCTTGGATTCTGTGAGCCGGACATGCGCCTTCCGCTCACGGCGGCTGTTCCTTCCACATTTGACGTGATGAGAAAAGTATTGGAGGATCTGGGACTATGATGGGTTTTGAAGAGGTTGTCGGTGCCCTCGAGGAGGGCAGGGTCAGGGTCGCTGAGAAGACCGCTGACGGCTGGAAGGTCAACGCCTGGGTCAAAGAGGCCATTCTTGAGGGCTTCCGCCTGGGAAAGCTTGTGGACATGTCCAAGGAGGAATATTCATTCTTCGACAAGGACACCTTGACATTGAGACGGTTCTCCCTTGACGACAAGGTACGGATTGTGCCTGGAGGCAGTTCGGTCAGGCGCGGCTCTTATCTTGCCCCGTCGGTGATCATGATGCCTCCGGCCTATGTGAATATCGGCGCCTATGTGGACGCCGGGACGATGATAGACTCACACGCGCTCGTCGGTTCATGCGCCCAGGTAGGTAAGAATGTCCACATCTCCGCCGGAACCCAGATCGGAGGTGTCCTGGAACCGGCCGGAGCCCTTCCCGTCATCATAGAGGACAACGCCTTTATCGGGGGCAATTGCGGGATATATGAGGGAACCCTGGTTGGTGAGTCGGCCGTGATCGGCTCTGGCGTGATCCTGACGAAGGGAACCGCTCTGTACGACGCCACCACGGGGGAGTTTATCCCCAAATCTCCTTCGGGCCAGACAGTCGTCCCGTCCGGGGCGGTGGTCGTCCCGGGCAGCCGTCCCATCGTGAAGGGTCCCGGAAAGGAAGACGGGATCCATGTCAGCACCCCTGTGATAGTCAAGTACAGGGATGGGAGAACAGAAGCCTCTGTTGAATTGGAAACTCTTTTAAGATAGGATGTGACAGAAATTCTTCAAGTATCCTGGAGCCGGGAACGACTTCTTGTTGGCGGATAACCGGGAAGGCTATCTGAACTTGTCGCGGGAGCAGATCCGTCATATTTGCGACCGGCACACCGGTTTTGGATCTGACGGGGTGATGCTGCTTGAGAAAAGCGACAAGAGGGACTTCAGGATGGTTTTTTACAACCCTGACGGCAGCGGCGGGATGATGTGTGGCAACGGAGGACGATGCATAGTCGCTTTCGCCGCCGACCTCGGAGTGGTCTCCGGCAATTTCCCGGTTGAGTTTGAGGCTCCTGACGGCCCGCACACCGCTGTCATTCTGAGCGATGCGAAGAGTCTCAGCGTCGGACCGAATGGTAATTCCCGCCAGATCCGTTTGAAGATGAGGAATGTCATCGGGGTCAAGGAGTATCCGGAAGACAACTCTATCTTCCTGGAAACCGGCACGCGGCATCTGGTGAGATTCGTCTCCGCCTTGGAGGGCTATCCCGCGCGTGAGCAAGGAAAGGCGCTGCGTGAGGATATCCGGTTCGCTCCCGAGGGCACAAATGTCGATTTTGTCGAGCCTGTCCCCTTTGACACCCAGCCCACCTCCCCTGTCACCCTGAACGAAGTGAAGGGTCTCCGGATCCGGACCTTCGAGAAAGGCGTCGAAGACGAGACCCTCGCTTGTGGAACGGGAATTGTCGCGGCCGCTATAGCCGCTTGCTATAAGGGTATCTCCGGCAGGATGTCCCCGGACGGACGTGTCTCCTATGATGTCCGGGCCTCAATCTCGGACCTGGCCGTGGATTTCATCCCTTCCGGCAAAGGAACAGGCTTCTCCGCCAATGACGTCTGGCTCACAGGACCGGCGACCATGGTAGGGACAGTCGAGTGTTTTTTGTAAATAAATGTCAGTAATATAATTATGAAAAATTTTATCAGATTCGCTTTTGCCGCGTTGGTCGCTTTGGCTGCGGTCTCTTGCGACAAGCCTCAGCGTTCCACGGCTACTTTCGTGCAAGTCACGTCGTTCAACATGGATGATTATTCTATCGAGAATTATTTCCATGACGGAATCATGTTCTCACCCACGCTGACGTGGGACGATGTGTCTTATTACAATTCACTCGCGTCGGATCTCAACACAGGTTTCCTGGGTGGTTTCAGGGTGTCGGTACGCAAGGCGAGCGATGAGGCTACCACCGAGCAGGCCAAGGTCACTTCCGCCGATCCTCTGGGTGGCTCACAGGGGAGCAACGGTTACATGGTCTTCACCCAGTTCCCCGTCATGCCGGATTTCTCCATAGCTTACGATCTGTCCGGTTTTTATACCGCCGCCTTGTCCTCTTACGGGTGTGACATCTGCAACACGCTGTATAACAAGCGCCTTGGAGATGAAGGCCTGATCTCTCCCGGCGACTATCTCAAGGTGAAGGCCGAGTTCTACAGAGGCACTGCCCTGATTGGTTCCATTGAGAAGTATCTGATAGATTATGCCACTGTCACCGAGCTCAAGATGGAGAATGAGTGGACCGGGTGGACGATGGCCGGCGAGTCGGGCAACTCCGCCTTGTCCGGCTTTGACTCGGTCAAGCTCATAGTGGAGTCATCCGGAGACGGGATAGATCCGGCGTTCTGCTTGGACAACTACTGTGTCCACATGAGTGTGGAGTATTAGCGGCGGCTTTTTCTTATTCCCCGACGTGGAACGCGACCCTGAGATCCTCTATCTCGGCGTCCGTGATCGGCTTGAGTGATCCGAGAGGGGCGGCTAGGATAAGCGACCTCGCGCTGAAGTCGGCGACTTCCAGCCGGTCGAAAGTGTTTATGAGCTTGTCTCCGGTCACCACCACGGAGTCGTTCTCCAACATCACGAAAGGCCTCTGGCGGAACTCGTCAGCGAGGTCTGGCAGGTGGTCGTCATATTGGCTCCCGAACGGGAATGTCGGGATGTCCTGAAGGAAGATCCAGCTCTCGGGAATAGTCCTGACATCGAATCTCACACCCGTCGTGCAGAATCCCATAAGGGCAGGGGACTGGGTCAGGATGATGGAGTTGACCTTGGGATTGCGGCGATAGATCTCATAGTGGAGCGCGACCGACCGGCTGGCCACTTTGCCGGCCTCCACCATCCCGTCCTTGATCTGCACTATGTCCTCGGGCTCGATGTCCCATCTCTGGACGTTGGACGGCGTGATAAGGAAATCGTTGCCTTTCCATCTCACTGAGGCTGTGCCGTAGGAGCTGCACATCAAGCCTTGGGAGCAAGCCCTGCGGACAATATGGCAAATCTCGGTGCGGATGGCCCTCTCGCCGGAAGGGTGGGATACATTCATGAAATGCTCAAACGGGATGTTGACAGCCATCTCATGCTTGTTTATCTGCTCCTCAGTCAAATACTTGGGCTCTCCGAGGGTCTTCGCGTTGAGGATCGTGCGGGCGCAGAGCTCCAGGGTCTCGAACCGCTGATAGGCGTCGGCTATGTCGTCTCCGAAGAGCACCACACCATGATTCTCCATTATGACAGCCTTGTAGGCGGGGTCGCTATTGAACTCAGCCACTATCTTTTCCCCGAGCAGCTCGCTGCCGGGGAGGGCATACTCCGCGAAACCGACAGGGCCGCATACGGCCCGCGCCTGTGGGATGATGCTTGTGTCCGGGGTCTGGTGCGTGACGCTGAAGGTCACGAGTCCCGGAGGATGGGCGTGGATGACGGACCTGGCTTTGGGGTTCATCTTGTAGATGGCCTTGTGGAAAGGATATTCCGAGGACGGCTTGTGCGGACCCTCGATTGTCCCGTCAGCCTTGACGCACATTATGTCTGAAGGGGTCAGGGATCCCTTGTCAATACCCGCCGGGGTGATCCACATATCCCCGTTGTCGTCCATTATCGAGAGATTCCCGCCGGAGGTGGTGGTCATCCCGCTACGATAGATCCTGCCGATGATGATGGCGATCTGCTCGGCAGGGTGCATCAGTTTGATATCCAATTGCTTCATGTTCTTTCTAAGCTAGCATGACCTGGCCTCCGGTGACCGGGATGGCCTGGCCTGTCTCCCCGGTCTGCTCTATGGCGTACAATATGGCCTTGCAGACATCCTCGGGGTTGCACCCTTTGCGCATGGGCACTTTAGAGAGGTAGTATTCCTTCACATCCTGGACAGTCTTCGCGCCAGGAGCTTTGCCGACCTTGACGTACTGGATGAAGAGACCCTTCTCGGGGTCGCTCCAGAGCGGGCCGTCATAGTAGTTGCCGGGGCAGACCGAGTTGACCTTGATCCTGTATGGGGCCAGCTCGAGGGCGAATGACTGGGTCAGCCCTATGCCGCCGAACTTGCCGCCGGCGTAGGCGAAATTGGCCTTGCTGCCGACCAGGCCGCTCTTGGAGTTGATCTGGACGATGTCGGCGAAATATTCCGGGTCATGGGCTGTCTGGATCTTCATCACGTGGCTGGCTACCTTGGCGCAGAAGAAATAGGCCTTGTAGTTGATGGAAGTGACGAACTCGAAGTTCTCAGGGGTCATGGCCTCGAGGTCGCCGGCCCTGACGACTCCGGCGTTGCTGACGAAGGTGTCGAGAGCCCCGAAATTGACGATGGTCTCCTTTATGAGGGTATGGAGACTGTCCATGTCGGTGACATTGGTTTTCACGAATATGGCCTTGTTGGCTTTGGCTATGTTGTTGAACGAGGCGGCGGTCTTCTGGCCGGTCTCCTCGTTGAGGTCGGCGACCACGATGTTGGCTCCCTGTTTTATGAGTTCCCTTGCGATTCCCTCGCCGAACCCCTGGGCGGCTCCGGTAACAATGATGGTCTTGCCCTCGACCCTGCCCCTGGAAGTGGAGGAAGCCACTTTGCGGCGGTAGTTCTCGACCTCCCAGTTGTCGATGAAGCTGATCTGGCGGGCTGTCATCGGATGCTCCCCCCCGAAGAAAGAAGCGTACCAGGCGACCTTCATCGAGTCCAGGAACACTTCGGTGACGGTTTGGGCCTCACGAGCGTTGGAACCGACCGCGACAAGGTCTATCCCTTTGATGAGCAATACTTTCGGAGTATGGCCGCGCTTCTCGGCATAGGCTTCGATCTTCTTTTCCGCCTGCCTCACGAGATCCGCGGGATCTTTATGGTCGATGTATATGAACTCGCTTTTGCAATAGACGATCCCGTCTGGGGTGAACGGCTTCAAGACCGGGGCGGCCTCCTCCTTGCTCCCGATGAAACGGCTCACAAGGGCGTTGTTGGTTATTTTCAGGGTTTTGAGCCCGCGGCCGGAGCGGCTAAGGATGGCCCTTATTGCCGGTATGGTCTCGCTGACACAATCGCACACTGGAACCTCGCCTTCGGGAACGGGGCTGACCAGCCTCCCGAGGGTCTCCATGATCTTGGCGTATGTCTCCCTGATCTCCTCGGTTGTCTCGCCACCCACGAATATGCCGTGGTTCTGGAGGAAAATCACCTTTGGCTCTGTCCCGCGCTCCTTCCGGTAGCCTTTGATCCTGTCATAGACCCTTTTGAAAAGGGTGTAGCCCGGATCGGTGTAAGGGATGTACAAGGCGTCCGGGAAGAGTCCGGCGCATTTTTCCGCGGCGTCTTTCGAACACATCAGCCCGTTCACCAGAGTGGGGTGGAGGTGCACCACATACGGCGATTCCATGCAGTTGTGCAGGGAGGTCTCGACAGATGGGCGCCGGCCTTTTGTCAGGCACGCGGCCGCGAGGTCGTTTTTGACCTGCTCCTCCCTGATGGCGGTGTCCTGGCTGTACACCTTGTCTCCCATAGGGTTCAGCAGGGCCCTGTCCAGCACCGCGAAACCGTCCTCGTCAATAGTGGCCAGGGCGTGGCCGCTCGCTTTGACCCAGAGTTTGTCCGCCGTCTTGAAAGAGGTGTTTCCGCCTCCGGCGATCACATACTTCTCGTCGCTGCCATACTCGCGCGACACTTCTACCAAATTCCCGATCTCAGACATCATGTTATTGACTATTTAACGCGTTCATTATGATTTCCTCCCCGGCGTCGGGGGAGTCCAGGCCGGCCTGGTGGGCCACCACCTTGCACGCGCCACGGAAGTTGGTGATTCTCAGTTTCTCGGACAGTCCCTCGGGATGGTCGCTGGTGCTCAACTTTATGGGTTCCATAGCCGGGGTATTGTGCTCCGATCCGAATGTCACCGTGAAACCCTCGTCCTGAAGGTAGCCGGAATAATCCTCGAGCACCTTGGTCGTGTTCCTTGTGGTGATGAACTCAACGGAGTCAAAGCCGCGTTTTTTCAGAGTGTCCGCCGCTTTCTGGAGATCGCCCTCGAAATCCGTGAACTCACCCTTGGCGTTGTCCGCCAGGAAAGGGTAGGTCGGTATGCCGCCGGCGGCCTTGATGATCTCGCGGACAGTCTCCATCGGGAGGAACGCTTTCGGGTCCTCGGGGACGAAAGCGGCTCCACCGGATTTGAGAAGTTTGCTCCTGATCTCATTCTCTACGGCCGCCACATTGTCCTGGGCGGATTTGAGCGGCGCTCAGTCGAATATTCTCTCATAGGCGGCGGCCCGCTCCGTGCCTTCCGTGAATCTGGCCTCGACGGCCATCCTAAGGGCTTTCGCGAGGTGGCGTTCCCTGACGGAGCCTTTCGTCAGCTCTCCGACAATGCTCTTGAAATCGAGGTTGAAACCCGCTCCTACGGCATTCAGGTGGGCATTGAGTTTGACGCACATCCTCTCGACCTGGGCGTTGGACTCCTCCCTTACTTCAGAAAGAAGCCTCGCCGGGCGTCCTTTAAGGACCACCGGGTAGGACAGACCTTTGCCGCTGATGTATGTGCGCCCGGGATTATTGGGGTCGTTTACCCGGAGTCCGGCGGCCTGGTCCTCGCTGTTGAGGGAGATGAACTCTATGCCGAAAACAGGACACAGATGCCTCTTCCGGCATCCCTCCTTCCATTCATCGTATCCTTCCAGCGAATAGAAGTCGTTGATCCCGACCACTCCCACTCCTTCTTCTTTGGCCATGTCCAGGGCTTGGTCGATACCGCCAAAAGCGCTGAACGAATACGGGGTGTGCATGTGGGCGTTGACGTCAATGATTGTGCTGCTCATGTGTTATCTTTTTCGCGATCATAACAAGCCGTCCGGCAAATCAATTGACAGCGACCTCGAGTCTTCATCGAGTTCTGTTATGAGATCCTCGTGAAGAGGGATCATGACTGTCTTGTCCCCGTGTGTGACATAAAGGCACGGATTGCCGGGAATTGGCTCAAAATCAATTATTTCTCCTATAAATTGGCCTCCTTTGTCCTTGAGTGACCAACCCAGGAGGTCCTCCAGGGAAAGATCCTCATCATCGGAAACTCCCTCCAAGGAGTCTCTTCTGGCATATATGTCTCTACCGACGAGCTCGTCGGCGTCGTCCAGGTCTCTGACTCCGGTCAGGTGAAGAAGAGCCTTCGAGGTTCCTTTCTCTCTGGCTGATTCAATAAAAAAGGGAACCGGAAGCCCATCAAACATGATGAACACCGGTTCCTTGAGATTCAAGTCTCCGATACCTGTCTCACGGAAACCCGCGAGGATTTCCCCATCGGTACCGTAGGACTTCAGTACCCGGGCTATCCGCAGAAGATCTGAAGGAGCCCCGGACATTTTTAAGCCTCAGCAGTCGCTTCCCCGGCGGCTTCTCCAGCCTCCTCAGCAGCCTTGGCGGCAGCCTCTTCAGCGGCTTTGCGCTGAGCCTCGGCGAGTTCCTCTGCCTTCTTGGCGAGGGCGGCGGCCCTCTCCTCAGTGACCTTCTTCTCAGCGGCGATGGCGGCTTTGGCCTTCTCGGCGGCATCCTTCACAAGGCCCTCTTTCTTGGCCTTGATCTTGGCGTCTCTCTGGGCCTTCCAATCGTTCCACTTCTGGTCGGCCTGCTCCTGGGTGATGGCTCCTTTCTCCACACCCTTCTGGAGGTGCTTGCGGAGAAGAACACCATCGTAGGAAAGAATCCTGCGGGTGACAAGAGTGGGCTGGGCACCTACATTAAGCCAAGCCAGAG
>JAFVED010000209.1 GCA_017478125.1 Bacteroidales bacterium
AAGGATATGGCCGGAATCGGCCGTCCGACCTTCCTGGGGGAACTGGTGAGGGACATAAAGAAGAAATATCCCCATATCGTGATCCAGTATCACGGCCACACGGGTCCCGGTTTCTCGCCGGCCTCCATGCTGGAGGTCGCCCGCGCCGGGGCTGACTATCTGGATGTCGCGGTGGAGCCGCTCTCCTGGGGCAAGGTCCATCCGGATGTCATCACCATCAGGGAGATGATGAAGGCCGATGGCTTCCTTGTGAAGGACCTGAACATGGACGCTTATATGGAGGTTCGCCGGCTTACTCAGAAGTTCATCGACGACTTCCTCGGCTACTGGATCAACCCTTCCAACTCCCAGATGAGCTCGCTGCTCGTCGGCTGCGGTCTGCCCGGCGGCATGATGGGATCCATGATGGCCGACCTGAAAGGCTTCCAGGGCGCGATCAACGCCGCCCAGAGAGCCCATGGAAGACCTGAGATCAGCCTTGACACCTTGATGGTCAAGCTTTTCCAGGAAGTTGAGTATGTCTGGCCGAGGCTCGGCTATCCGCCCCTCGTGACCCCGTTCAGCCAGTATGTCAAGAACACGGCCCTGATGAATCTTTTCAACATGCTTAATGACAAGCCTCGCTGGACCACGATCGACAAGGACACCTGGGGAATGATCCTGGGCAATATGGGACAGCTTCCGGGGCCTCTCGCGCCCGAGGTGGTCGAGCTCGCCAAGGAGAAGGGGCTTGAGTTCTCCTCCGGCAACCCTCAGGACAACTATCCCGATGAGCTTCCCAAGTTCAGGAAGATGATGGACGAGGAAGGATGGGACTATGGCGAGGACGATGAGGAACTCTTCGAGCTGGCCATGCACGAGCGCCAGTACAGGGATTATAAGAGCGGGATCGCCAAGGAGCGTTTCAATAAGGAACTTGCTGATCTTAAGGCGAAAGCCGGGGCTCCGATCGTCGTTGAGCGTCCGGTTGTCGAGATGCCGAAGTTCGATGTCGAGGAGTATTCAAGGCGCTATCCCCACGCCGTGCCGGTGCAGGCTCCGGTCAAGGGGCAGCTTTTGTGGCAGGTCGATGTCGACGATGACTCAAAGGCTCCGGTGGCCGGTACCGCGGTAAAGGCCGGACAGGGAATGGGCTTTGTCCAGACCTATTACGGTATGGAAGAGATAGTTCCCGCCGTCGACGGTCGTGTCGTCGCTGTGCTTGGCAAGCAGGGCGACAAGGTCGTGAAAGGCGAGATCGTGGCGTTCGTGGAAGATAATCCTGATTAATGATTGATGATGGACAGGGATTTGAGAGTAATTAGTCTGTTTTCAGGCGCTGGTGGTTTGGATATCGGTTTTGAGAAAGCCGGATTCAAAATATCGGTCGCGGTGGAAATCGATCCGGCGTGTTGTGAGACATTGCGCTCAAATAGACCTCATTTGCCGATCATCAATAAGAATATTATAGAGATTTCTGGGAATGAGATTCTTCAGGCGGCTGGCTTAAAGGTAGGTGAGGCCGCGTTAGTAATAGGCGGACCTCCTTGTCAAAGTTATAGTTTGGCCGGATTGAGAAAAGGTCTGGATGATGAGCGAGGCAAGTTGCTGTTTGAATATGTGCGTATTGTCCGTGAGACTTTGCCTAAGGGTTTTGTCTTGGAAAATGTCAAGGGACTGACTAATTGGGACAAGGGCAGGGCATTGGAATTGTTGATGGATGAGTTATCTAAACCAATTGTTTTGGACGGAAATGAGTATGTTTATGAGATAACTCCGCCAAGAGTTTTAAATGCCGTTGATTACGGGGTGCCACAGTATCGCGAGAGACTGGTTTTGGTAGGGAACAGGATCAATAAGCCTTATGAGTATCCTGCTCCTCTTCCTGTCCGTCATACTGTATGGGATGCTATAGGTGCCTTGCCCAGCCCAGATCAGCCTTCGGAGGTCGCTTTGAGAGTCTCTGCCACTATAAAAGGGAGGAGGGAAAAACATGGGTACTAATATTCGGAATCATATTGTCACCGCTCATTCTCCATCTACGATCGAGAAAATCAAGAAGGTGCCGATCGGCGGTAAATTGTCGGAAGTTGAAAAAACGTTTGGGTCGACTTATCGGCGTCTCGACCCTGATAAACCGTCTCCAACAGTCACAAGAAGTGGATACAGGGATTTCATCCATCCATACGAAGACAGAATGCTTACTGTAAGGGAACTCGCTTGCCTCCAGACATTTCCTCATGATTGGGAGTTCAAGGGAGTACGTCTTGACTCATATAGTTCAAAGCGTGTCACCAATATGACACAGTTCGGACAAGTGGGTAATGCTGTCCCTCCGAAATTCGCGGAGGCTATCGCGTGTTCTATTATTGATCAATGGTTTAAGTGATATGGCTACTACTGTTCCGGAGTCAGTGAAGAGAGAGCAGTATATTCTTCGTTCTACTTTCTTCTACCAGAGGCTGGCAAATGATGGTTTCTTTGGTTTATTCAAAGAGATACAGAAACTTGACACGATTGAGGGTGATAGACTTGATTGGACTGAAAGAGGGGAGTGGGGTATCAGTGACGAAGCTTGGGCACAGGTTATAGACAGCGGGCTTCACCCGATGCTGTTGTTTGCGCATCCTAAGATTGTTCGTTTATTTCCCACTTTCGTAAAGTATTATCGATGTGTGGCGATGCTTCCTTTGAAAGGTTTTTCTGCCATAACACATATTTCAGGAATCGAAAGAATTGAGAATGGGAAAATACCTTCAGGAGAGTTGGATAGCGAGAGGGTGTTCAAGCTGATTTCTGTTTTAAACGAGTTTGTCTCATTGATTGTCAATATATCTTCTGGCATAGACAAAAATGAGGTCAACGGGATGATGTTCGCTACCGCGGGAGCGTTTATTGATGGTTCATGGCGAAACCAGATAGGTAGTGAAGGCGAGCGGGTTATCAGAACGATAATCCTTAAAGAATTATTGAGGAACGATGAGATCACTTCGATAGTGACTCGTGACAATAAGGTCTTGAGTATTGCTGAGATGGATATCGCTAAAGTCACAAACGACATCAGCATTGTCAAGACAATCAATTTGCCTAACGGCTACTCTATACTTTTTTCTTCTGAACCAGATGTCTCAATGTACGATGCTAAAGGTGACGTTGTCGGTGTTATTGAGATAAAATCCGGTTTGGATCCCGCAGGGGCTTTGGAACGATTGGGTGCGATGTTCAAGTCTTTTGAGAATACACTCGCAGAGTTTCCTGGGGCAGTCACAATTTTAGTCATATCATGTATAACTGACGAGGTTAGAAAACGACTGGATGCTTCCTTGGTTGTCCGTCAAAGGTATCTGACATCAGATATAACGGCTGATGATTCCGGGAAGAGGAGATTTGTCAATAGTATGCGGTCGATAATGAAACTTGATAATAGGATCTCTCCGAGATGATGAGTAAGTATCTGTTTCCCTTTTCTTTTTGTATCGTAATGATGTTGGCGACGGGTTGCGATTTCTTCCGTATGTTGGCCGGGAGGCCGACGTCGGAGGACATTGAGGCGAAAAGGGAGGAGATCCTTCGCTTCGCCCTTCAGCAGGCTCAGGGAAGGCCTCAGGATGACAGCGTGGTTGTTTCTGGCCGGGCAGATGACGGTCAAAGGCCATACCAAGCCTCTGCCGGGCAAAGCGAGGCTACGGAAGCGACAGGGCAAAGCGATGTGAGGACGGAAGCTGCCGGGCCAGTCCGCCAGGTCGGTGGCAAGACTGGTGAGAAGAAGCGTTTCTATGTGATATTGGGGGCTTTCTCCAGCAAAGACAACGCCCTCAAGTACGCCGAGAGGATTGAGGCCTACGGCTATGAGCCGGAGTTTTTCGGCTTCACGGAAGGCCGGACAGCCGTGGGTGTCGGCGGGACTGATGACCAGGAGGAGGCGAAGGCTTTTATGCGGGATCTTAAAAGGCAGGATTTTTGCCCTGAGGGGGTCTGGATTTTAGACAGAAAGAGAAAATGACCGGAAAAACAGCCCTCATAGCCGCGGTCGCGTTATTGATTGCAGGGTCGGTACATGCCCAGTACAGGACAGGTTACTCGGACTTGGACGACAGCGAGACGGTGTCCGCTCTCAAGGAGCATATTGCCACAATCTCCTCCGCTATGATGGAGGGCCGCAAGGCTGGCTCGGAGGGAGAGAGACTCACGGCTGAATATATCACCGGGGCATTCAAGAGCTACGGGATTGATGTCGTGTCTCCCGAGGGGGGAGACCCGTTCGGAATACGCCTTGACAATGGCGACACCCTTGTCTCAAGAAATGTGTGCGCCTTTATCCACGGGGGAGACAAAACCTTGAGGGACAATTATATAGTCATCGGAGCCAGAATGGACAACCTTGGCGTGGGCTCTATGACCGTGGACGGGGAGAGGGTCGAGAAGATTTACTACGGGGCGAACGGAAACGCGTCGGGAGTGGCGATGATGCTCGAGCTCGCGCGGATGCTCCGCACCAACAAGGCCCTGCTTCGGAGATCTGTCCTGTTTGTGGCTTTCGGGGCTTCAAGGCAATCCTTCGCTGGGTCATGGTACTTCCTTAACAGGTCGTTCTCGGACGTGTCCAATATCGACGCCATGATCAATCTGGACATGCTCGGCACCGGCTCTGACGGGTTCTATGCCTATACCGCCTCAAACGCGGACATGAACGCCATCGCCCGTACCCTCTCGGACGAGCTGCAGCCCATCAGGCCTTCGGTGACGGCTCAAGAACCCTATCCCTCTGACCATATCGCCTTCTATGACAAGAAGATACCTTCTGTCTTCTTCACGTCCGGAAGGTATCCCGCCCACGACACGGAACGCGATACCCAGTCCATCATCGACTACCAGACGATGGAGCTTGAGCTTGAGTACATATTCAACTACACGATCGCTCTCGCGAATGGTCCGAAGCCTGTTTTCGATCCCTCTGATGTCGTCAAGCTGACAGGCGGGGTGTCCGGGGTGGTCCCTTATTACGATTGTGACGTCAAGCCCTCATTCCTTGGGAGCGACGATCCGAGGCTGTTCCTCCAGAAATGGGTATATTCATATATGAAATATCCCGAGGAGGCTGTCAAGAAGGGTGTCCAGGGCCGCGTGCTGGTTGATTTCGTGATTAGTGAGGACGGCAAGATCCGGGATGTGAAGGTCCTGAAAGGAGCCGATCCTCTTCTTGACGAGGAAGCGGTGAGGATCATCAGCGCTTCTCCACAATGGAAACCCGGCAGGGTGAGAGGAAAGAAAGTCAGCTCGGAGATGTCCCTGTACGTTGAGTTCCGCTTGGAGAAAAAGGGGACAAGGAGTTTCGGGCTGAAGAAGAATTGATATTCAGAAATAAAAGATAGATAATGGATTACGATTTCAGGAAAATTGAAAGTAAGTGGCGGGCTTATTGGGCGGAAAATGGCACTTTCCGAACCGGGGTGGATCAGTCGAGACCTAAGTTCTACGTCCTTGACATGTTCCCTTACCCGTCAGGAGCCGGGCTGCATGTCGGGCATCCCCTTGGATATATAGCCAGCGACATATTCTCCAGGTACAAGAGGTTGAAAGGCTTCAACGTCCTTCACCCCATGGGCTAGGATGCCTTCGGCCTTCCGGCTGAGCAGTACGCCATCCAGACCGGCCAGCATCCCGAGGTCACTACCGAGAAGAATATCAGGCGATACCGTCAGCAGATGGACAGGATCGGTTTCTCCTACGATTGGGACCGTGAGGTACGCACCTGTGACCCGGCTTATTACAAGTGGACCCAGTGGGCTTTCCTCAAGATGTTCGGGAGCTGGTACGACAACGATCTTGACAAGGCGCGTCCGGTTGAGGATCTCGTGGCCGCTTTTGAGAATGGCGGGGACGCGGCTGTTAACGCGGCCTGCTCCGAGCACGAGCCTTTCACGGCCAGTCAGTGGAAATCATTCTCTGACAAGGAGAAATCCGACATGTTGATGAACTACCGTATCGCTTATCAGGGAGAGACCTCCGTCAACTGGTGCGCCGGACTCGGGACGGTTCTCGCCAATGATGAGGTGAAGGACGGGTTGTCGGTCAGGGGCGGTTTCCCTGTGGAGCAGAAGAAGATGACGCAGTGGCAGCTGCGTGTCTCGGCATACGCCGGCAGGCTTCTCGACGGGCTTGACAGGATTGACTGGACTGATTCCTTGAAGGAGATGCAGCGCAACTGGATCGGCAAATCCAGAGGATGCGAGGTCGTGTTCAAGTGTTACAACGGGGAGGTCGGGCATGATGTCACGATATTCACGACCAGGGTAGACACGATCTTCGGAGTGACTTTCATGGTCCTGGCTCCAGAGAGCGACCTGGTCGGGATTCTCACCACGGAGGAGCGTAAGGCGGAAGTCGATGAGTATCTGGTATATGTGAAGAAAAAGACCGAGCGCGAGAGGATAGCCGAGACAAAGACTGTCACGGGGGTATTCTCCGGCTCTTACGGGGTCAATCCCTTGACCGGCGAGAAGGTCCCGGTCTGGATCTCCGAATATGTCCTTGCGGGCTATGGTACCGGAGCCATTATGGCCGTTCCCGCCCACGACAGCAGGGATTACGCGTTCGCCAAGAAATTTGGTCTCCCCATCGTGCCGATCATCGAGGGGTGTGACGTGAGCGAGTCGAGCTTCGACGCCAAGGAAGGCAAGATGGTCAACTCCGGTTTCCTGGATGGGATGGAGGTGAGAGACGCCATCCCGGCGGCCATCGAATATGTCGAGAAGAAAGGGCTTGGCCACGCCAAGGTCAATTACAGGCTCCGTGACGCGATCTTCAGCCGCCAGCGGTACTGGGGAGAACCCTTCCCGATCTACTACAAGGACGGGATTCCCACGCCGGTGCCTTTCGGGGACCTGCCCTTGACCCTGCCGGAGATTGACGAGTTCAAGCCCACTGAAAACGGCGAGCCGCCTCTGGCAAGGGCGAAAAGCTGGACCTATAACGGCTATCCGTTGGAGACAAGCACGATGCCCGGCTTCGCCGGATCCAGCGCCTATTATCTCAGGTATATGGATCCCCATAATGGGGAGGCGCTTGTGGACAAGGATGTGAACGCCTACTGGCGGGATGTGGACCTCTACATCGGAGGTACCGAGCACGCCACAGGCCACCTTATTTATTCCCGCTTCTGGAACAAGTTCCTGTTCGATCTGGGGTATGTGTGCGGGGACGAGCCTTTCCGTAAGCTCATCAACCAGGGCATGATACAGGGACGCTCGAGTTTCGTCTACCGTATTGTCGGCACCAACAGGTTCGTCTCGCTCGGTCTGAAGGACCAGTACCAGACTACCGAGATCAATGTGGACATCAGTCTCGTGCGTAATGACAAGCTCGATCTCGACGCTTTCAGGGCCTGGAGACCTGAGTTCGCGGACGCTGAGTTTGTGCTTGAGAACGGGGAGTACATCTGCGGGTGGGCCGTGGAGAAGATGAGCAAGTCAATGTTCAACGTGGTCAATCCGGACAAGATCTGCGATGATTATGGCGCCGACACCTTGAGGCTCTACGAGATGTTCCTCGGGCCTCTTGAGCAGAGCAAGCCTTGGGACACGAAAGGTATTGACGGAGTCAACCGCTTCCTCAAGAAGTTCTGGAGGATGTTCTTCGACGGGGACACTCTCGCGGTCTCAGACGATGAGCCTTCCGCTGAAGAGCTCAAGGTTCTCCATAAGCTTATCGGCAAGGAGGAATACGACATAGAGCATTTCTCTTTCAACACCACTGTGAGCGCTTTCATGATAGCTCTGAACGAGCTTGGCGCCCTGAAGTGCCGCAAACGCGCGATCCTGGAGCCTCTGGTGATCCTCCTCTCTCCTTTCGCCCCTCACATCGCGGAGGAACTCTGGTCTGTCCTCGGGCATGAGGAAAGTGTCACTTACGCGTCTTTCCCTGTGTTCAATCCTTCCCTCGCCGCGGAGGACAGCGTAAAGTACCCTGTGTCATTCAACGGCAAGACCCGGTTTATGGTCGACCTTCCCAAGTCCATGACCGCTGCCGAGGTCGAGGCGGAGATCCGTGGAATGGAGCAGACCTCGAAGTGGGTCGGGGACAAGACCATCGTCAAGATCATAGTCGTCCCCGGAAGGATCGTCAACATAGTTGTCAAATAGGCGGGCAATGGGCGCGAGATCACATAAACCCAAATCATCGCTCCTGAGTGTCCTGGAGGACTACGCGGTCATAACCCTCGGAGTGTTTTTGTACACATTCTCATGGGCGGACATGCTGATTCCCAACGGAATAGCCAGCGGCGGTCTGACGGGAGCCTGCACGATACTGAATTTCGCCACGGGCATCCCGGTGTACTTGTCCTACATCGTGGTCAACGCCATGCTCATATTGCTGGGAACCCTTGTTCTCGGTAAGGGGTTCGGGTTCAAGACCCTGTTCGCGATCGGTCTTTCCACAATCGGCCTTGATTTCCTGTCCGGGATGGAGTTCCTGCATGTGTTTTTCGATAACAAGCTCCTTCTCGTGGTGGTCGCCGCTATTATCGAATCCATAGGGATCACCTTCATTCTCGCCAGGGGTGGGAGCACCGGAGGAACTGATATTGTGGCTTTGATAGTCAACAAGTTCTGGCCTGTCTCCTTGGGCAAGGTATTTTTGGCGGTGGATCTTTTCATCATCGCTTCCGTGCTCCTTATTCCCGGAAAGACAGTCGAGGACATGGTCTACGGCTATGTCGCGATGGTCATTTTCTCCGTCTTCGTGGACTGGGTTCTGCTCGGCCGTAACTCCACCTGGCAGATCATGGTTTTCTCTGACAAGTATAAGGAGATAGCGGACACCGTCATCCATGACCTGAACAGGGGAGTGACCGCCCTCGACGCCCAGGGATGGTATTCCGGGCAGAGCAAAAAGGTTCTTCTCATCATGGTAAGGAAGCCGGAGCTTCATACGATCACCAGGACTGTGAAAGAGATTGATCCCAGGGCCTTTGTGACTGTCTCCTCCGCGAGCACGGTCTATGGTGAGGGGTTCGACGAGATGAAGACGGGTATAAATCTAAAGCTTAAAAAGAAATCAGACAATGTCAACAACCAGACAGAAGAGCATCCTTCGGACAATTAAGGAATATATACTTATCACCATCGGAATCCTTATCTACACCTGCGGGTGGACGGTCTTCCTCACTCCCAACAATATGTTTGGAGGCGGTGTGTCCGGTATAAGCGCGATCATCCAGTTCGCTACCGGGATCAAGATGGGTTATACGTATTTTGTGATAAACGCGCTTTTGTTGGTGGTCTCGCTGTTCATTATAGGGCCCTCTTTCGGGGTCAAGACGGTGTACGCCATCTTTCTCGCGTCATTTTGCCTGAATCTGGAGCAGTCTCTCATCCCCGCCCAGTTCATTCAGGATTTCGCCCTTTCCAACGGCAAGCTACTTTGCTCGATCATCGGAGGATCGATGGCCGGGTTCGGCATCGGGATGTCCATATCCCAGGGGGGCAGCACCGGAGGCACGGACATCATCGCTCTCATTATCACCAAGTTCCATAATATTTCCCCCGGAAAGGTCATCTTGCTGATAGATGTGTTCATAATCGCCTCCTCTCTGTTGGTGCCCTCCTATACGGCTGATGGACAGCAACTTCCCTTTGTGGATAAGTTCATCACCGCAGTCTACGGCATGATCATCGTCACTGTGTGCGGCAACGTGGCTGACCTTTACCTGGCCGGATCCAAGCAAAGTGTCCAGTTATTCATAATGTCTCACCATCACGAGGAGATAGCTGAGATGATAGCCAGGGATTTCCATCGCGGAGTGACGATCCTTGACGGAAAGGGATGGTACACGAAGCAGGAGTCCTCCGTTCTTCTGGTCATCACTCGTAAGACGGATATCAACCTGTTGCTCAGGGCTGTGAAACAGATCGACTCGGACGCGTTCTTGTCTGTGTCTTCGGTCTCGGGCGTATATGGCAAGGGTTTCGACACCATCAAGGATAAAAAAGCGTAATTTCTGATTTTTTCAGACTATTTTTGAAAG